>SLQX01000087.1 GCA_007131245.1 Bacteroidales bacterium | reverse complement strand
TTTTGACGCACCAGCTGACCGGCATCTACCCCGCCAACAATGAGCAATTCTCCGTTTTTTTTATAAACTTCAGCCTGTATGGAAGCATTAACAGAAGAAAGCTTGCCAATGGTCAGAAACCCTGAATACACCAGTGTACCAGTACCGCTTGAAGCAGCCAGCGATTCAAACCGGGGATTCAGAATATTTCTCCAGGGTTCTTCTTCCTTGAAGAGGGAGGTCATGGCCGGATTGGCAAAAACCAATGACTTGTCAGCAGAAAACAAGGCAACGCAAAGCGAATTATTCTGTAACAATGTTGCCTTTAGTTCATCTGACCAATCGGGAAAAAGCATGGAAAGGTCTTTTTGCATAACTAATGTGCTGTAAATGGGGGTTCTAGGCTTTCTTGTGAAAGTTCTACAAATACAGGAATATTGATCTGTATCCAGTTATAATAGGGCAAAATTTGATTAAAACTCCCGGGTGACAGTTCTTCCTGTAAAATGGTAATCCAGGAATTTAACTGTGCCGCCCAGTAGCTGGTAGTAAACCCCCGGCTTCGGTAGGCTTTGAATACCCACAAAATGGTTTCAACCAATACTTCGCTGTTGTGATGCTGAAAAATGGAGGCCATAAACCGCAGGTGATTGGCATGGTTGTCTTTCATCATTTCCATATTATCCTTGCCCACCAGCTTTTCTATGTCCTGCCTAACGAGCATATGCCGGTTGATGCTTGAAAGCAGCAATGGTGACTTGTCCTGATATTCGCGGGCTGCCTCTTGGCTGACCTGCTGGAGTTTTCCTGCACTTTCCAAAAGTAAATTCTTATCCATGGTTATTGATTTTCTTAATAAACAACTCAACACTTTTTAAATCGGGCTGATACGATATGTTACGATAAGCATTCAATACTTCTTTGCCTCCATGCCTGAAAGCCTGGCCGCCAACCAGAACAAAAAGTTCGGGAAACTCTTCCCTTATAGCCTGAAGCATTTTCTCCAGGTAGGGCAAGTTAAAATAAAGGCTTAATGACAAGGCCACCATATCGGGCTGTATCTCTTCCACAAACTGAACAAACTCCCGGGTGGGTGTATTGGCACCCAAAAAATGCGCATTCCACCCATTCAGTTCAAAGATATCTGCCACCATTTTGATACCGATTTGATGGTATTCATTTTCCACGCATCCCACCACCACGGTTTGGTTAATTTTTTGCCCTGCAATAACTTTTACATAAAATTCATTGATAAGAGCCTCGGCAATGGCAGAAGCCATATGTTCGGTGGCAACACTTATTTTCCCTTGCTCCCACAGCTCGCCAATATCGTACATTGCTTTCCGGATTAAATCCTCATAAATATCCTGCACACTTGCCTGACGTTCCAGCAATGCATTGGATACCCGTGAGCATTGGTTGCGGTCACCTTTAATCAATGCATCGAGAAATTGCTTGTAGATCAAATCGTCTTTGGTATCTATAGCAGGTGTTGACATAACGTCATTTTTTTTTAAAGGTACATCATTTTTAGAGAATAATAAACCATTTCTTACCATTGCATCTACTATATGATTCACCAGCCATCCTGCTTATCGACCACCCCCAGCCTCCCTGTGAATATGGAGGGGAATACGGGCAGTGCTGGTCTGGTGGCAGGGTGTATTGGTTTTGGATTCAATTAACGGGATTTATCATCCTTTGGATATTGGACCGGGCGTTTCCTTCCCTGCGAGCAGGGAGTGGATGCCCGAAGGTCAGGGTGGGTCAATGGAGGTGCTTGTGATATATCAAAAAATCCGGGAGGATTAGGGCTGTACCCTTATGGGAAGAGGTAAATTTAGCACCTGGAATACCGGGATGGTGTTGTTTATTTTTATATTTTCGCACAGAGCAAAATCGAAGTGGTAATTCAGTTTTAGGATGCATGTATAAATTTTCACTCCTGTAGCTTTTAACGTATTCTTGTAAGTATTCAACCCATTATTCATGACAACCAACTTGTATGGTGAAATCTTAAAGGCTGTGAATTGTGCCGGAAATTCCATCATGGTAATTGAGGCTGATGGTTCGATATCATGGGTAGACAATGAATTTGAAAATCTGTGGTCATGCTCACTTTCCCGTTTTAGAAAAATAGTGGGCAATAATGTTTTTGCTTCCCGCTGGAATCAGGGAATGGCCGAAGCCCTGGAAAGTTGTTTTCAAACCCGGGAACCCGGTTCATTCATACTTTTGTGGCTGCCCGATGAAAACACCCGTAAATATATTAAAACTACACTCACGCCTATTATCGGGCCTGAAGGTTCTGCCTTGCGCATCATTGCCCTAAGCAATGATATAACATCCTATAAGGAAGCTGAAGATACCCTTTATAACAAGCAAGACAACCTGCTCACCACCATGGACTATCTGGAGCAGGCAAATAATATGCTTGAGCAACAAAGACAGGAAATTGAGCAACAGCGACAGTCGCTGGAGCAGGAAAAAGCCAAAGCGGATAAACTCTTATTAAATGTACTTCCCTTTGAAATTGCGCACCAATTGTCAAAAAAAGGGTATGTCACGCCTAAGAAATTCAAAAAGGTTTCTGTAATGTTTGCCGACTTCGTGGGTTTTTCGCAGGTGGCGCTTTCTTATGATATCAAGGAATTTATCCATGCCCTGGGGTTTTATTTTGAAAAGTTTGATAATATTACTTCATCACGGTTTATAGAAAAAATAAAAACCATAGGCGATTGCTATATGTGCGTGGGAGGTATTCCACGCAAGAATAACAGTCATGCTTTTGATACGGTAATTGCTGCGCTGGAAATACAGCAGCTGGTTGAACAAGTTGCTGATGAATGCCAGCAACCCACCCTTCCCATCTGGCGTCTGCGCATTGGTATTCATACGGGCAGTGTAATAGCGGGTGTAATCGGAAAGAAAAAATTTGCATACGATGTTTGGGGCGACACGGTAAACGTGGCCAGCCGTATGGAGGCATCGGGAAGGGCCGGCATGGTGAACATTTCCCAAACAACCTACGAAAGGATTAAGGACTTTTTCAAATGCTTCTACCGTGGCAAAATACCCATCAAAGGGTTGGGAGAGGTAAATATGTATTTTGTAGAACGGATTCTTCCCGAGTATTCTGAAGATGATTGTGGCATAGTTCCCAATGCTAAATTCCGAAAATACCTTGCTTCTTTATAAATTGGGGATGGGGCAGTTGGCTTTAAGCTGTTTATCCCGCTCTTTTCATTCTTATGGCTTTCTCAATGACAGGAGCCGGTGGGTGCTCATAATACGGGTATTCAACATCTAACTCTTCAAGAAGGGTGTATAGTTTGGCGTCTCCGTTTTTTCCTGTAATTCTAATCATTTTTCGGACAAAACAGTGAAAGCTTACAACCTTGACACATTTCAGGATATTCATACTTAGGTTCGGTTTCAGGTTGAGGGGAATGATCTATTCAATGTCATCTAAACAGGGCTCATATCTATAGCCCCGGACCTTTTCAGGCTTTATAAATCCGTCAATTAAAACGACGGTAATGGATAGTAATGCTATGGTATCCATTGCCTGTCCTTTGAGCGGAACGGGAAACTGGTCATGATTTTTTCAATCCAACAAATCACATCTTATCATAATTTTTTATTATTTTATCTTCTTTTTAGGGCTTTTGATATAACTTTGCGTTAATCAACAAAAACAATTCATTCATGAAAAAAACATTATCATTTTCTGAAAGAACGATTCTACCGGCAGGTTTTATTATCACTCTTGTGACCTGCGTAGCATTGCTTTCTTTCGTAAGTGATAAAAAAATACAGCACTTCTGTTCAAATCCAGGTTTATCTGATAAGCACCTTAAATACTTATCAGATCAGGCTGTCCGCTCCTTTCCATCAGAAAACTTTGCGTTTTTGTTAGATGGTTTTTATCAAAACACAAGACTGAAAAACATTTTGCTTACTTCGCTTAGAGAGGCCCTGCAGGAAAAGAAAAGGCTTGATCAAGCTTACAAACAGGGTATATTGGTCCATGCAGCAGCTGATGCAGCGGGACTTGATGCTCAACAACTCTCTTCCATTGACAGCATCGTGCAGGATGCCATTGCCAGGGGCGCTATGTCGGGAGCCCAGGTTTTTGTGGCCAGGAAAGGACTTATTGTTTATGAAAAATCTTTCGGACACCATGATTATTCCCAACAGGTTCCGGTAACACTTACGGACCTTTATGATATTGCATCCATAACCAAAATAGCAGCTACAACCCTGGCTGCCATGAAACTATCGGAAGAGAAGATACTGGATCTGGACAGCCCATTGGGTAAGTATTTCAAAGACACAACGATTCATTATACCCACTTAAAAGCAGATACCCTCACAAGGGTTGACACCATCAATTTCCCTCATAAAACAGAAGCTTTACTGCTAACCTCCATGCCTCAGTCATCGTTTCTCAATGATTCAATGTTACTGGTATCAAAAACCATCATCACTCCGCAAATTCCTGAAACCAATATTTTCAGGGTTCCCTTGCGCAAACTGATGGCTCATCAGTCAGGTATAGACCCCACCCTTCCTATTATACCCTATCTGCTTTATGTTGAAAGCTATCAACGTTTGCTGGAAAAGGACTACCGGTTACAACTCATGGCGAGTAACAAAGATGAGTTTTTTGAGGATGTATGGGATATTGAGCAAGATGTTATCCTGCAGGTCCGGGAAGAAATAGGGATAGTGGATGAAATTGAGCCTGTCTTTACCTTTAGCCGAAAAATGGCTTTTGAGCATTTTTACTCCAGGGAGAGAATCCCCGGGGAGGCAGAAACAGCAATTACGACCAACATGTACCTGAGACGTCAGTTTGCTGATTCGCTTTACCAGGCTGTTAAGCGGGTAAAAGTAGCCGAAGAAACCCAAACGCAATATACCTGCCTGAACATGATTTTGCTACAAATGGCTATGGACAGTATTACCGGCATTCATACCGACACCTACCTGAAAAATGAATTTTTCAATCCCCTGGGCATGAAGAACACATCCTATAATCCTTTGCAGTATTTTGACCAAAACAGGATCATTCCCACCGAGGAAGACAGGTTCTGGAGGTCAGAATTGATCCATGGCACAGTACACGATCCATCAGCAGCCATGCTTGGAGGAGTAGCAGGCAATGCCGGACTATTCTCCACTGCTTCTGATTTGGGTATCCTGGGGCAAATGCTGCTGAACGGAGGAACCTACAACAACAGGCAATACCTAAAGGAAGAAACCATAGAATATTTCACCCAGCGACAACCTGATAACCACCGGGGACTTGGATTCGACAAACCCTCCCAAAAAGGTATCCATGCCGCCGACATACACCCAACCTCATTTGGTCATCTGGGTTATACCGGTGGGGCCATTTGGATAGACCCGGAAAACGAAATCGTATTCGTTTTTCTTTCCAACCGGATATACCCCAGTGCGTCCAACAATCTGCTTTCCACGATGGAAGTGAGGCAAAAGGTTCACCAGGTGATATATGATGCCATTACAGACCAGCATTTGCAACAGCTGCTTAAACAAAAATCACAGTTGACTCGTTGATTTCGCATATAACATAAAGAATTCTCACATGCGAAAAACAATCCTCTTTAGCTTCATCTTCTGTTTTCTGCTGCTGTCAGCAGAAGCTCAATCGCACCAGGACTTCTATGCTCAATCGCTCAACATCAACCAATCCGGGATGTACTTCCTGGGAGGATGGGCCCTGGCCAATATAGCCACCGGCACCTTTGGCTGGATACGCTACGACGGGGTTCAGAAATACTTTCACCAGATGAACGCTGCCTGGAACCTGGTGAATGCCGGAATTGCCACCTATGCACTGCTGGATATGGCCGGCACCGACTTCACACTCCTCTCCGACAGTGAGATGATGCGTAAACAAATCCGATCCGAAAACCTTTACCTTATCAACGCCGGGCTGGACATACTCTACATGGCCGGTGGGGCCTGGATGATACATGCTGCCGGCAACAACGAAAAGCGCCACGACATGCTCAAAGGATACGGTCAGGCAGTCATTTTGCAGGGAGCCTTTCTTTTTCTGTTTGACCTCACCAAATTCGCCATCCAATACAATCACCGGCTCAATTTTACCGAAACCACAACCAACCTCGGACTGACCGGAAATGGACTTACACTGAGTATTGGGTTTTAACACCCACTGTTGAGTCCACTCCGAAAACTCGTTTTCGGCGAATTCGTGCAAATCATTTATTTTTATCTGCCTAAAATTCAGACATTCACATTTTTGTGTGAATTTGTGTAATTTGTGGATAACAGAATTTTTTTAGTGGACCTTCTAATCAATGCATATGAAGCTCTGACCTTAGATCTGAATCGTATAAACGGTTAGACACCCAACGCAATGACAATCAGAAAAGCCTTTCAGCGCACGGTACTGGAATGAAAGTATATTTTAATCGCTTTCAATCTTTCCTGGAACCATTTCAACAGACTTCAGCAAATTTTTTAACGTGTCAACCCTGAACCAGAACACCTGTCCTTTGATTGTCTGCCCAAAGATTTTGTTAATATTTTCCCTGCCCGGATTATTATACCGGTAAAAATAAACATAAAACTGGTTGGGATTGTATCCATAATCTCTTATTTGCCCATTTGTAAACTGTTGGTTTTTAAACAAACTCAAGCAGTCTGTTGGGATCAGAGGTATAGAGTCAGTGGCAATTCCATTTTTATCGCTGAAATAAAAAGCAAACTCCCTTTTGGCCAGTGCTGTGGGCATAGTCTCTGACTGGGTTATGAGCAAGCCGGATTCGGGTATTTGTAAAACTCTTCTGCCCTCACCGTCATACTCAGCAGGTTGTCCGTGTTGTTGATCAAGCGCAACCCAGGCAAAGCCTGCATAACCAACAGGCAAATAA
>SLQX01000143.1 GCA_007131245.1 Bacteroidales bacterium | reverse complement strand
TTTTTTTTATGATTTTTAAAAAATAAACTTTCGAAATGATGAACTATGAACTTTATGGGTCAACTATCTGTAGGATTTCATGTGGTGTTTTGTTTTCAGTAAATAAGGATATGCAAATTACTTATTAATTCAAAAGCTTTTTCCTATATTTGCCCAAAATTAACCCCGACGGTCAAAAATAAGTACATAATCTTTAACGAAGTAAAGGAGAAAAATATGAGTAATGTAATGAATGAAAAATTAAGTTCGAAACAGTTAATCGAACTTGAAGAAAAGCATGGTGCTCACAACTATCACCCACTGCCTGTTGTTCTTTCTCGCGGAGAGGGAGTGCATGTTTGGGATGCTGAAGGAAAGCGTTACTACGACTTTCTTTCTGCTTATTCAGCAGTAAACCAGGGACACTGCCACCCAGAAATTCTCGAAGCACTGGTAGACCAATCAAAAACGCTTGCCCTTACCTCGCGTGCATTTCACAATGATGTTTTGGGAAGATTTGAAAAGTATATAACGGAATTCTTTGGATACGACAAGGTTTTACCCATGAATACGGGAGCCGAAGCTGTAGAAACAGCCATAAAACTTACACGCAAGTGGGCATACCAGAAAAAGGGTGTTCCTGAGAATATGGCCAAAATTGTAGTATGTGAGAATAATTTCCATGGCCGCACAACCACCATCGTTTCTTTTTCCAATGACCCTGATGGGTATGGTGACTATGGCCCGTTTACACCAGGTTTTATCCGTATTCCCTATAACGATGTTGCAGCATTGGAAGAAGCTTTGAAAGACCCCAATGTAGCGGGCTTTATGGCCGAACCCATACAGGGTGAAGCAGGTGTTTTTGTTCCCGACGAAGACTATCTGCCCAAGTGTAAAGAGCTGTGTGAAAAGAATAACGTGCTTTTCATTGCTGATGAAGTGCAGACTGGTATTGCCCGGACAGGTAAACGTCTTGCTGTAGACCATGTGAATGTAAAGCCCGATGTTCTGATTTTAGGAAAAGCCATTAGTGGTGGAATGTATCCTGTTTCAGCGGTGTTGGCCAACGATGATATTATGTTGGTTATTAAACCCGGAACACATGGCTCTACCTTCGGAGGAAATCCTGTAGCTGCCAGGGTAGCTGTTGCAGCTCTTGAAGTTGTAAGAAAAGAAAACCTTGCTGATAAAGCACAAGAGCTTGGAGAAATCTTACGCAAGGAGTTAAAGGCTATAAAGTCGGATATGATTTCACTGGTTAGGGGTAAGGGGTTACTCAATGCCATTGTTATCAAACCAAAAAACGGGAAACAAGCATGGGACGTATGCGTGAAAATGGCTGAAAATGGTCTGCTTGCCAAGCCTACCCATGGCGATATTATTCGCTTTGCTCCTCCTTTGGTTATCACCGAGGAACAACTTCTGGAGTGTGTTGAAATCATCCGCAAGTCAATTGAATCTTTTGAGTAAGAAAAGAGTATTATAATTGTATTTTAAAAATAAAAACGGTTTGACTGGCAAAAGTCAAACCGTTTTTTATAGCTCCGTCAACTATTTAATGAGGAGTTTTATCACCCTTGAATAAAATGATTTATCCAATCATTTCTTCGTATCTTCTTTCTACCTCAGCCCAATTGATTACATTCCAGAAACTACTGATATAATCGGGGCGACGGTTTTGATAGTTCAGGTAATATGCATGCTCCCATACATCAAGCCCAAGGATAGGATTACCTCTTACGGCGGCATCATCCATTAGTGGGTTATCCTGATTGGGAGTGCTGGTAACCTGGAGCTCACCATTGTGGTCCACGATCAGCCATGCCCAGCCACTTCCAAATCGGGTAGCCGCTGCTTTACTAAACTCATCTTTAAATTTATCAAAAGATTCAAACTTTTTCTCAATGGCGTCCAGTAGTTTTCCTCCTGGCTTTTCTCCACCATTGGGTGACATGATTTCCCAAAACAGGGTGTGGTTCCAGTGTCCACCTCCATTGTTTCTTAACCCTGCAGGGTGTAGACTCATTTCACTGAAAAGGTCTTCCAAATCTTTTCCTGCTAAATCAGTCCCTTCTACGGCATTGTTAAAATTGTTGATGTAGGCCTGATGATGCTTGGTATGGTGAATTTCCATAGTCCGTGCATCAATATGAGGTTCCAATGCATCGTATGCATAAGGCAACTCTGGTAATACATGCTTTCCGTCTTTCATAGTCATTTCTAATTTTTGAATTTCTAATTTTTGATTTTCAGTTTGTTGATACGCATTGTTCGGTTTCTCTTGCTGCTCTGTTCTCTCTTGTGCTTGTTGACATGAAGTAAAGAACATCCCTGTAATGAATAATCCTGCTAATAAAATTTTACTTGAATGTGTCATAGCTCTTCGGTTTTAATAGTTTTTGTTTTTACCACGCTTTTTTAAGCTTATTATCCTCTGTTTTAAGTTACATTAATTTAGTCTGTGTCTAAATAACAATATTGTTGTTGTTTTGTTTAATTTTGATATTTTGCTTTTTGAAAGACTTATTCCTGCTGTTGCTCAGAAGATATGGTGAGGTAGGGGGCTACTTTCTCAAAGTCCTGCTCATCAATTAATGCCGATTGTTTGATTTGTTCTACTGATTGGTATTCTCCATGTCTGCGGCGCATTTGTATAATGGAATTTACCTGGTTTTTGTTTAGATAGGGATGCCGCAATAAGGTGGCAAAATCATCGGTGTTGAGATTGAGTTTTCGGAGTTGAATGTTTTCGGTTTTGATGTAATCTCGTATTTGCTCAAATCTTGTGGAGTCCATGCCATAAACTTCCAGCAACTGATCGATGGAGTAATATCCACCTAGCAATTCCCTGTAAGAAGTAATTCTTCTGCTGAAAACCGGCCCGATTCCTCTTATCTGTTGCCACTCTGTGGTGTCTGATAAATTGATGTCGATGAGGATTTTAGCACGACTTTTTCCGCGGACAGGGGAGTGGGATTGTGATTCATCTGATTTTTGCTCCCCGGTTTCCCGGGTTTTATCTGCTTGTTTTTGTTCTGTTTTATGGGGTAGCAAAATATATTCTTCCAGCTGGTTATAGAGCGATGGGTCGATGGTATAAATCGTCAGCAGGTCTTCCCGAAACCGGAAGGTACCTCCTGCATTGCGATAATTAACAATGTTTCGGGCGATCCTCTCGGGTAAGCCTAAAGTTAAGAATTCATCCAATGTCAGTTCATTGGGATTGAATTCGAAAAGGCTTGATACATCGAAACTGCTTCTTTCAGATCTGGCTAGTTGTTTTTCCTTCTCCAATGACTTCCTGGCTTCGTAATATTCTCCCAACAATTGTTCATAATTATCCACCTTTTCCCGAAATTCTTCATATTCATAAACTTTGGGTTGAACCAGTAAAGGATAAACCAATGGGAAAAGTACAATAAGGAGGATAAGAATAACCAGCACAACAATGCCGTTTCTTTCAGTTTTTGTGAAATAAAAATAGTCTTTCCAGTTCATTTTTATTTCTTTTGTATTCGGTAAAATGTAAATAAGCTCCTGTTAAGTTAGTATAAATCGGTGGAAATGTCAAATAAACTTTATGGTCTTGTTTGCGATTTTGAGGGTTTTATTTGTGCTTTGTTAAAATAATGTAAGGGCGAACACCTTATGGAAGGGGAAGGTTTATGGTGTTGGAGTTTGTTTGTGCTTAAAGTGTCAGATATACTTTGGGTGCGGCACAGAATTTGGTCATCCATGCTTTGCTGGGTCTATGGTTACACCGGATGTTTGGTCTGAGATGTTTGAAAGGGAATTAAGCTGCTTTTGGGTCAACCCGATGTATAAGGATATTATGTTGATTTAAAATAACGGGATGATATGAAAAAAGTATTTGTGGCATTTTCTGTAATATTTTTGCTTTTATCCACAGAAGTTATTGGGACTGCAAAGTCGATAAATACTGAAAATAATGAAGATAAAAACATTGCCATTGAGAAGCCAGCTGATGTATCCGAATTTTTCAGCCACCAAAAAAACTATGTGCCCGGTGAACACGTCAATAAAGCCATAAAAACTATTTATTTGGCATTTCATATCTGGCAGGACGAAGATGGAACAGGCAATTTATCCCGCAGTGATTTTGTTTATGAAAACTTGTATGATATTGTTGATCGCCTGAACAGCCGGTTCAGACGTGCACATACTCCAGTGAGGCCTGTTGAAGGTGTAGACTATATTCGAGACAGCCATATCCGTTTTGAACTCAAAGGTATCCATTATTATCAAAATGCTGAAAATCATACCGTAGGCTGCGGGGCAGGCCAACGGCTGAATCAGTATGTTTTCAGAGATAACCCCCAGAACAGAGAGTATTTAAATATTCATTTCGTCAAAGGTTCATGCCGTGGAGCTTCAGGTTATGCCAACTATCCATCGTCCAGAAACCTTGAAGCGGACTCTTATGTGGTTACCTATGTAAAACCTTATTGGAAAGAGGAAGAAAGGTACCCATTTTATGCGACTATGGTGCATCTGGCCCACGAAATAGGGCACAATATGGGGTTACGTCATCCTTATGATTCGGAGTATTGTAATTTTTCACACCCTGATTATCTTTTCGACTTGTTTGGCTCTGAGAAGCAGGACTGGTGCGACAACCCAAGAGGCAATTGTGATGTGTGCTATCATGAAGGAGGCTGGGTATGTGACTTGGAAGATCCCAAAACTACTTGTACAAACAATATTATGGGGGGAAATCGTAATGCCGGCAGTATTACACCCCTTCAAATGGGGCGAATGAATCGTTCCCTGTCGCGGAAAAGTGTGCGCAAGTATGCATGGGGGTACTCTGACTCGGCATTTGTGGTTGACAAAAATGAGTTATGGGATTTTAATCAAAAATTTTACCAGGATATCCGCGTAAAATCAGGTGTGACCCTTTATTTGACCGGAGAGCTAGAAATGGTGCCCCAGGCTGGTATAATCCTGGAGCCCGGTTCTCTTTTGGTGGTTGATGGTGGCTTGATTACCAATGCTTTATACAGCCATTCTTTCTGGCAGGGGATAAAAAAAGAACCCAAACCCTCCAGAGGGTTAGCTTTCTGGAAGTCCAGGCCTGACAAGGGAAAAGTTATTCTAAAAAATGATGGTAATATTGAAAACACTTTAATGGAACCATCAGGTAGTCAGTAGGTAATAGGTTTATTTAAATCCAACGAATAAGTACTGGTTGTTATTTCGAAAAATATATGTGCATGAAAGATTATTCCTAAAGCTATTTTTTTTATTTTTGGTTTTTTTTGTGTGTAGAACATAAACCAAAACCAAAACAACCTCATCATGGAAGAAAAAGCCGAAGGTAAGAGAGATGGCTTTACCAGTAAGTTTGGAATTATAGCTGCTGCTGCCGGGTCAGCCATTGGTCTGGGCAATATTTGGAGATTTCCTTATGTGGTAGGAGAAAGTGGGGGAGGAGCTTTCCTGTTGATTTATTTATCATTTGTACTATTACTGGGTATCCCGGTTATGTTATCCGAATTTGTGATTGGCCGGAAAGCCCGGCGCAATGCCTATGGATCCTTCAAAAAAATAGCCCCTGGCACATTGTGGCCTGTGGTTGGAATTATGGGAATTGTAGCGGCTTTTGTTATCCTTGCATTTTACAGCACTATTGCTGGGTGGACACTTCACTATGTATACCTGTCGCTGGTTGATGGATTTGCCGGCAAAGGCACTACAGATTTAACTTCCATGTTTGAATCCTTTCAGGCTTCACGGTTTATGCCGCTTTTCTGGCAGATGTTGTTTATTTTAATTACTGCTTTCATTATTCTTTCTGGTGTAAAAAAGGGGATCGAGAAATATTCCAAAATATTGATGCCTTTTTTGGTGGTTTTATTGCTAGGGTTGTGCATTAGATCGCTTACACTACCTGGCTCTATGCAAGGGCTTACCTTTTTATTTAGTCCCGATTTCTCGCAAATCAATGCAGCGGTTATTCTGAGTGCCCTGGGCCAGGCTGCTTTTTCTTTGAGCATAGGGATGGGAGCTTTGATTACCTATGCCTCTTACTTTCCCAAAAACACCAACCTTGCAAATACAGCATTTGAAGTGTCCATTGCCGATGTTATTATTGCTATTCTGGCGGGTATTGCCATATTCCCTGCTGTTTTTGCCCTGGGGATGGAACCTGATAGTGGTGTAGGGCTTATTTTTATGGTCTTGCCCAATGTCTTTTTACAAATTCCAGGAGGTTATTTTGTAGCCCTTGCCTTTTTTGTATTGTTATCCATTGCTGCGGTTACCTCTTCCATCTCCATCATGGAGGTTGTGGTTGCCTTTGTTGTAGAAGAATTTAAGGTGAAAAGACAGCATGCTACCATAATTACCGTGGTTGCCGCCGCTTTTGTGGGCGTTTTTTGTACCCTTTCGTGGAGTACTTTCCAGGAGGTGACCATTTCTGAAATGTCAATCTTTGACACACTTGACTTTGCAGCATCCAATATACTCTTGCCCCTTGGTGGACTTTTGATTGTTGTATTTGTGGGATGGTATATGAACAATATGCAGGTAAAGGAAGAAATGAGCAATGCCGGTTTGCTTAGGCTAAAGTTTTTTATGGTCTTTAAGTTTGTTGTTAGGTTTATTGCACCCATTGCTATTGCATTGGTTTTCTTAAATGGTATTGGATTGTTTTAAATAGGCTTGCAAAACCAAATACACTTTATAAATTTTAAAAGCTTCCGTATATATGGAAAAAGTACATGAATTTTTGGTAATACTGGATGGATATATTGGGGGAGGACCCTGGTTTGTATATCTGTTGCTTTTTACAGGATTGTTTTTTACTTTGTATTTGCAATTTCCGCAAATTCGTTTTTTCAGACATTCGCTAAGAGTTGTAACGGGAAGATACGATAAGAAAGGTGACCTGGGAGACACTTCCCATTTTCAGGCCCTCACAACTGCCTTGTCGGGTACAGTAGGAACTGGTAATATTGCAGGGGTAGCCCTGGCTATACATCTGGGTGGGCCTGCTGCCCTCTTTTGGATGCTTATTACCGGGATGCTGGGTATGACCACAAAATTTGTGGAGGTTACCATCTCTCACAAATACAGGGAAGTGGATAGCGAGGGTAAAATTGCTGGTGGTCCGATGTATTATATGAAAAAACGCCTTAACATCACCTTGCCCAATAAAAAGGTTATCAATACCGGCAAATGGTTGGGTGCGTTTTTTGCCGCTGCCACGATTCTTTCTTCTTTTGGTACCGGAAACATGCCACAAATTAACAGCATTGCCGGTGCTATGCACTCTACATTTGGTATTTCCGCCCTTTTGGTAGGTGCAGTTTTGGCCGTATTATTGGCTTTTGTTATTTTGGGGGGTATCAAAAGGATTGCCCAGGTTACTTCACGCCTTGTTCCTACAATGGCTCTGATTTATGTACTGGGAGCTTTTGCTGTACTGTTTTACAATTATGACAATATCATTCCTTCAATAGTCTCCATCTTTTCAGATGTTTTTACCGGTACAGCTGCTACCGGTGGATTCTTGGGGGCTTCTATCATTTATGCATTTAACAGGGGGGTAAACAGGGGACTCTTTTCCAATGAAGCCGGACAGGGCTCTGCGCCCATCGCTCACTCCGCTGCGCGTGCGCATGAGCCTGTATCTGAAGGGATTGTTGCGCTCCTGGAGCCTTTTATTGATACCATTTTAATTTGCACTTTGACCGGGCTGGTTTTACTGTCATCGGGTGTGTGGCAAGATAAAGTGGAGAATGATTTTCAGCGGGCTGACCAGTACATTTTAGCACAATATTATGATGCGGATGAACCCGAAGATGTGGAAGATTTATTCCGCTTTTTCAATAACCAGGGAACCGTACCCCTGCTCACAGGAACGCTGGATGTTGTCAATGGTAGAATAACCGAAAAAGTAAACAATGAAATTACCATCCTTCACGCGCGGTCGGTGGCAGAAGACGTAGTTGTAAATTACCAGGGAGAGCCATACTCCGGTGAACTGGCAGTCAGAAACGGAAGGGTAGATGAGTCGGAAATTTCGGTGAGTTTTTCTGGAAAATCTTTGATACATAGTGCCCCAATGACAGCAGAGGCCTATACCCGCAGCTTTTTGGGTAATTTTGGGCAATACATCGTTTCCATCGGTTTATTGCTGTTTGCTTTTTCTACTGCCATCTCCTGGTCCTATTATGGCGACAGGTCGGTGACCTATTTGTTTGGAACCAAATACGTGCTGCATTACCGCATTTTATATGTGCTGGCCTTTTTCTTTGCCGCTTTTACCGATACTACGATTGTTTGGGCTTTATCTTACATAACCATTGCTTTAATGACCGTGCCCAACCTTATAGGTATTTTACTCCTGCGAAAAGAAATAAAAGCCTCTGTCCAGGAATACTGGAGAGATTTCAAAAATGAGCAGGAGCAGAAAAATAAATCCTGATATCTATGATTTTATAAAATCCCATTTGGATTAATACTTAAAAACTCCAAAAATAAATCCCGGCAGCGCAGTCCTGAACTGCGACCTGCCGGGATTTTGTTGAGGGATAAGCCCAGACATATAAGAATAAATCACTTTTTGATGCTTTATGAGTTCGAAAATGTTCCTTGTATAGCAGGACCAAATTGAATTTTGGTTTTATTGGCAACAACCCCTGCGTCTTAAGTGTTCATCCAATATTTTTGCAAATTATTCCAATGTTTGCCTCAATTTTTATCAGATAACGAAAAGGTTAGTAGTAAGTTTTTTTTCGCTTGGTAAAACAAATGTAAATTTGCAGTAGTTTTGCGAAAATTGTGTAAAACAGTGTTGTTAAATTACTGCTTGGCAATAACACAAAGCAAAAAGTGTTATAAGAAAAGGTAAAGTGTTTTATAGAATGTATTAATGAGAAAAGAACTGGTATTTTTTTGGGTTATACTCTTTGGCTGGTTATTCCAATATGGATTGACTGCCCAGGAAACGGGCGAAACCACCCGGGTAGATTTGATACGTGCTGATGAAATTCGCTTTGACCGTAAAATAGCACCCGATGCAAGAAGGTTGATTGGTGATGTGAAGTTTCAGCAGGAAGAGGCCATTATGCTTTGTGATAGTGCCTGGCATTTTACCGATCAAAACAGGTTTAATGCTTATGGTAATGTATTTATTCTGGTGAATGATAGTGTTGAAATTTATGGTGATAAGCTTTACTATAGTGGTAATGACAGATTGGCCGAACTGCATGGTAATGTGAAAATGGTCGATAATCAAATGACCCTTACTACTGATCATTTGTTTTATAACCTTGAAACCAATACCGCCAACTATACCGATGGTGGCAAAATTGTCGATGCCGAAAATACCCTTACAAGTGTCTGGGGGTTTTATTATGCTGATGATAAGAACTTCTTTTTTAAAGATTCGGTTGTATTGCTCAACCCCGATTATGTGATGGATTCTGATACTCTCAGGTACAACACTTTATCAGAGGTTGCCTATTTCTTCGGGCCCACCACCATTGTCAGTGATGAAAACACCATTTTCTGTAAAAATGGCTGGTACGACACACAAAACGACATTGCACGCTTTAGCATTGATGCCTACTTTACCAACGACGAGCAGTATCTTTCAGGCGATAGCTTGTTTTATGACCGCAACAAGGCCTATGGTAAGGCTACACGAAATGTACTGCTTAAAGATTCTGTGCAGCAGACCTTTGTAACCGGTCACTTTGCTGAGTATTTCGAAAAAGAACATCTTTCAGAAGTTACACAAGAAGCTGTCCTCACATCCATTGCCCAGGAAGATTCTTTGTTTCTGCACGCCGATACGCTGCGATCCATTAACGATGAAGAAAATGATAAAAGGCTTTTGTTTGCCTGGTACAAAGCCAAATTCTTTAAATCTGACCTGCAGGGAATGGCTGATTCTATTGTGTATAATTTTTCCGATTCAACCATATACCTTTACAATGAGCCGATTATTTGGTCAGAAAACCATCAGCTAACGGCTAACCGTATTGAAGTGAAAACCACCGAAGAAAACAGGGTGGAATCCATCCATCTTTTTGATGCAGCTTTTATTGTTTCCAAAGGAGATAGTGTGTCTTTTGATCAGATTAAAGGGCGAAAAATCGTTGGCTATTTTAATGAAAACCAATTGCATAAAATAGACGTTTTTGGTAATGGGGAGGCTTTGTATTATGTTAAAGATGAGGATGAGGAGCTCATAGGAATCAATAAATCCCTCTCTTCTGACATGACCATTTATTTTGAGGAAAACCAGGTGAGCAGCATCGTTCTGTACACAAACTCCGATGCCAATCTTTTTCCCCCTGCGGAAATACCCGATGATCAAAGGTTTTTACAACACTTTAGGTGGGTTACCGATCGACGACCCGCTAAAAAGGAGGATATTTTTGTATGGTAGTGGCTCCGTATTATTATACTATCCCATCAGTTTTGCAACAATGTTGCATACCCCTGATGAACTGTTTTTTAGATTTTCAGAATTCAAAACCCAGGAATTTTTCCGCACATGGTAAACTACAAAAAACATATACTTAACAATGGCCTTAGGCTGATAATGCACAAGGATACATCCACTCCAATGGTGGCTGTAAATGTTTTGTATGATGTGGGCTCCAGGGATGAAGATCCCCAGCATACAGGCCTTGCTCATTTGTTTGAACACCTTATGTTTGAAGGCTCGCTAAACATACCCAATTACGACAATGCTTTGCAAATGGCCGGTGGTGAGAACAATGCTTTTACAACCAACGACCTGACCAATTATTACCTTTCCCTTCCAGGACCTAACCTGGAAACGGCTTTGTGGCTGGAGTCTGACCGTATGTTGGAATTGGCGTTTTCAAAAGAAAAACTTCGCATCCAAAAAGATGTGGTTACCGAAGAGTTCCGTCAAACCACTCTTAACCAACCCTATGGCGATGTATGGGCATTACTGAGATCATTGATTTACAAAAAGCACCCCTATCAATGGCCTACCATCGGGAAAAATATTGAGCAAATACAGCAAACAACCATCGAAGATGTCAGGGCGTTTTTTTACAGGTTTTACAGGCCCAACAATGCTATTTTATCCATCACAGGAGATATTGATTACTCCAATGTGATTGCTTTGGTTGAAAAATGGTTCGGTGGTATTGCACCGGGAGAACCCAATGTGCGAAACTTACCGGCCGAACCTGCACAAACATCCATGAGGCGTCTTTGGGTTGAGCGGGATGTACCCTTCGATGAGATTTATATGGCTTTCCCCACAGGAAAAAGACTGGAACAAAGCTACTATACCACCGATTTGATTACAGATGTATTGGCCAGTGGTACTTCTGCCAGGTTAAGGGAAAACCTGGTGAAGAATACCCAAATATTCAGTGAGGCCAATGCATGGATTACAGGGAGCAGAGATAACGGGTTCCTGGTGGCAATGGGTAAGCTACATAAAGGGCAGTCTGTTGAGGCTGCCGAAGAAGCCCTTTGGAAACAATTAAATTTGCTAAAAGATAATAAGGTGGGAGAAAAAGAACTGCAAAAGGTCAAAAATAAGACGGAAGCATCTCACACTTTTTCAGAGGTAGGGATATTGTCCCGGGCTGTAAATCTTGCTTATTACGAGCTTCTGGGCGATGCTTCCATGCTTAACAATCAGGTTGAAAAGTATTTTTCCATTGAAAAAAATGACTTGATGAGCGAAGCCGAAAATGTTTTTCAGCCTCACAATGCATCAGTTTTACATTACCTGGCAAAGCCTTTGGCACAATAGCGGAATAGAGAATTAAATGCTTTTTGTAAAATGTTTTATTGGTAACTTTTTGATATGATTATACCTCAACGAAACCATCCCCCGGAGATAAAGCTCTCAGACAAAGTGCGTTTTTTGAAACCTGAAAAAAGAACCCTGGATAACGGTTTGCCTGCTTATTTTATCAAAGGTGGCACACAGAACATCGTGAAGGTGGAAATGGTTTTTACAGTAGGTAGCTATCATCAGCAAAAACCTCTGCAAACCTTTTTGACTGCCAACCTGATGAAAAATGGCTCACAAAGCAAGAGCTCTTTGCAAATGAGTGAACTGTTGGACTTTTATGGTATTTCCTTACAGGTGGAAGCCCAAAAAGATATTATCTCCGTGGCGTTATTTTGTCTTACAAAATACCTGGAACCTGCCTTGAGCCTTTTAATGGAAATTTTGGCACAACCCTCCTTCCCGGAGGATGAATTTCAAATAATGCTTAAAGATCACAAGCAAAAACATATTGTAAATCTTCAGAAGGTGCAACACTTGGCCAGGGCTCATTTTGCCGGGTTGATTTTTGGGGATGAACATCCTTATGGAAAGAGGTTAAAGGTCAGCCATTTTGATGAAATATCTTTGGCTGATATCAAAAACTACTATAGTCAGCACCTGCATCCCGGAAATTGTATTTGCATTGTAGCCGGGCAGTATCCGGAGAATATGACAGAGTTGATTAATAAAAATGTGGAGCGTCTTGGATGGCAGGCCCAAAAACCGGTTGATGTAAAACAAATGACCCCTTTGGTAGCTGCACAGCGCCAGCACTTTATAAAGAGGGAAGATGCATTGCAGTCATCCATCAGGTTGGGTAAGTTGATAGTTAACAGGGAGCACCCTGATTTTCATAAAATATCCATAACAAACACCATGCTGGGAGGATATTTTGGCTCACGGTTGATGGCAAACATACGACAGGATAAAGGCTATACCTATGGTATTCATTCGGCAGTGGTTTCTTTGCTCCGGTCTTCTTATTTTTTCATTGCCTCACAAGTTGGGAAAACGGTTTGCCACAAAGCCCTTGAAGAAATCTACAGAGAGTTGGGTGAAATGAGAAATAAACCCGCTGGCAACGACGAACTTACCATGCTTAAAAATTATTTGTCTGCAGGATTCTTGAGATCTTTCGATGGGCCATTTATGCAGGCTGAGAGATTTAAGGAAATATTATTATTCGGTCTGGATTACTCCCACTACGAAAATTATATAGATACATTGAAAGATATTACTGCCCGTGATATTCAACATACAGCCGGAAAATACTTTCACGAAAAAGATATGATAGAATTAATCGCAGGATAAAATATAGCTGAGCATTTACTGTTTTATTTTATGATGATAATTGTAAACAAGATTTTTCAAAATTTAATAAAATACCATGCTTTGTTCTCAGGGAAAGTAGTCTGGAGCATACTATGGCTTATGGTCTTTGTTGTTTTGCAAGTTCATGCAGGGGGAGATAACAACAGCGTTCCTTATTCTTCTTCCATTACGATTGATTCAGTAAGTGTCAATGAGGATAATCATCCTGTTATTGGATGGACGCTCATTACAGAGCAAGAACAAGGCTATATCCAAATACACAGACAGCTCGATGATGATTCTTACGGGGTGGTTGCCCAGGTGCCACTCGATCAGGATCAGTTTACAGATACCGGGGCAAATGCACAGATTAAGCCATACTCGTATTATGTGGTGGCCCGGGACCCTGATGACGATAATATCGCAGTGGGTGAACAAGCACACCAGGTGGTGTTTCAGCATAATCCACAGGCTGATGTTTGCGAGAAAACGCTTGCTGTGTCATGGTTGCCTTATCAGGTCACTACGGCAGTGGGGGAGATTCAACCTTTGCCTTCTCCCTTTGACCTCACGCATGTTATGCTTTCCTTTGATCAGCAAGATTATGAAGAGGTGATTACATTACCCGCCGATACAGAAGAGTTTTTGATTACTGCCGATAAAGCCGGAGAGTATTGTATAAGAGTCCAGACCATCGATACAGGTACCGGTGTTACCTCTACTTCCAACACGAGATGTCTTTCTGTTAACTTTGCCCCTGAACCTGAGTTTTTGCATTTAAGAAAGGTTTCTCTTAATGAAGAATCCACACATGTGCAAATCGTTATTCATGCCGATAATTCGGTGCCTCAACCATCTTATGTTTTTCAACGGTATGACCCGGATTCACTGGAATTTGTGTCATTAGACACCTTACAATCAAATGAACAAGACCTTTACTATGAAGATTTTGAAACCAGGGCAAATCAACATGTTGAAGCTTACAGGGTGTTGGCGCTGGATAGTTGCATGGACCAGGCGATGGCAACCGACTCTGTAGCCACCATTTTTGCTGAAGTATTTACTTTGTCTCCCAATGAGAACCAGGTGTCGTGGAACAAATATAGTGGGTGGGAAAACACAGTAGACTCCTACATTTTGGAAAGGAAGATTTTTCATGAGGAAGATTTTATTGAGATAGCAAACCTGCCCGGAAGTCAATTTGAATTTACGGACGAGCTAACAAATTACCCACAATCAGATCTTCAGGGAGAGATACTCTACAGAGTTTTAGCTATACAGGATGAATCTGGACCCTTTGGGTTTCAGGATACTGTTTTGTCTAATATTGCTTCAGTGGAAAGAGAGCTGGAGGTTTTTATCCCCAATGCTTTTCGCCCGGGAAGTAGTATTGTCGAAAACAGACAGTTTAGACCCCGATTTACATACTTTGTACCCTTAGATTATCGCATGCAGATTTTTAATCGCTGGGGGCAAAGGGTGTTTTCTACTGATGATGAAAGCCAGGGTTGGGACGGTATGTATGAGGGAGGGGTAGCACCTGCGGGTGTTTATTCCTATGTAATATCATTTAAAGATAATCAGGGTAAAAGTCACCAAAGAAAAGGTACAGTGGTTTTGGCAAAGTAACCGGCTTGCCGGGCAATTTCTTACGCTGATTTGAAGTTTTATGGTTGTTAGAGTTCTGATTAACAGTGTGACGAGTGGATGTTGGTATGGGTGTTTTTATAGAGCAACTAGTAAATGCTTGTTTTTGTTTTGTTGTTAAGCAATGTGTTATGGGCGAAAAGTTTATCAGTATCGTTAACTCTAATCTTTAGGATCATATGGATGGGCCATTTCATAAAAATACTCCAAATTTACCTCTGAAAAGCAGTTCGCTAAAATTGTTATATCTATGATATTGAGAGGCTTTTAAGTAATGTTTGTAAGCCGTTGATTTTTATATTTTTTAGACGAATGCTCAACAAATTTTAATACTTTTGCACTTTAAATAAATTTCAGATAACCAATGGAAAACCAAACTCCAAAAATTATCGGTGAAGGTCTTACCTATGATGATGTTCTTCTTGTTCCGGCCTATTCCGAAGTTCTCCCCCGCGATGTAAAAATCAACTCATTCTTTTCTAAAAATATCTCCATAAGAATTCCGGTTATTTCTGCTGCCATGGACACTGTAACAGAGTCCCGTATGGCAATAGCCATGGCCCAGGAAGGTGGTTTGGGTGTTCTTCACAAAAATATGAGTATCGAAGAGCAGGCCATCAAGGTGAGAAAAGTAAAGCGTTCTGAAAACGGGATGATAATCGATCCTGTTACCTTGCACGAGGATGCAGTAGTAGGAGATGCCCTTAAAATCATGAATGAAAACAAAATTGGGGGCATTCCAGTGGTAACCCACCAAAATAAGCTGGCAGGTATTGTAACCAACAGGGATCTTAGGTTTGAGAAAAACCTTGATAAGCCCGTTAGTGAGGCTATGACAAAGGAAAATCTCGTTACGACCTCTGAGGCTATCGATTTTTCTGTTGCAGAGGATATTCTTCAAAAGTATAAAATTGAAAAACTGCCTGTGGTTGATAAAGACTACAACCTTATCGGACTGATTACCTACCGGGATATTTTAAAGATAAAAGAACGCCCCAATGCATGTAAAGATGAACGTGGCAGATTGAGAGTTGCCGCAGCGGTAGGGGTTACTGGTGAAACAGTGGAGAGAGTGCAAGCATTGGTGAAAGCTGGTGTGGATTGTGTGGTTATTGACACCGCTCATGGCCATTCTAAAGGAGTGATTGAGATGGCCAGTATCATAAAAAAACAATTTTCTAACCTGGATGTGGTTGTAGGAAATATTGGCACTGCAGCTGCTGCCCGGGAGCTTGTGAAGGCTGGTGTTGATGGTATAAAAGTGGGTATTGGCCCGGGATCAATCTGTACAACACGTATAGTTGCCGGTGTGGGTGTTCCCCAACTTACGGCTGTGTATGATGTTGCCAAAGAGCTTGAAGGAACCGGTATACCTGTAATAGCAGACGGAGGGATCAGACACACCGGAGATATTGTAAAAGCCATTGCAGCGGGTGCTTCCTGCATAATGGCTGGTTCACAATTTGCCGGAGTTGAAGAATCACCAGGTGAAACCATCATATATGAAGGCAGAAAATTTAAAACTTACCGCGGTATGGGTTCGGTAGAAGCTATGCAGCAGGGATCTAAGGATCGTTACTTCCAGGATGTGGAAGACGATGTGAAAAAACTCGTGCCCGAAGGTATCGTGGGAAGGGTTCCTTACAAAGGGACACTGTCAGAGGTAATCCATCAGATGGTTGGTGGGCTAAAGGCAGGAATGGGCTATTGCGGAGCCAAAGATGTGAGTCAGCTCCAAAATGCACAATTTATTAAAATTACCAATGCCGGAATTATGGAAAGTCACGTCCATGACGTTACCATAACAAGGGAAGCCCCCAATTATTCAAGACAATAAATCTCCCTGACCAGCCAATGCTATTTTCTGGATTCCGGGCCTGTATAAACAAACGGATTTGTGTTGATCTAAAACAATCGTAAAATAACATGAACAAGGTAATCTTTATTGGAGCTTTAATCATAGCTAACTTTTTAATGACCACAGCGTTTGCTTACTCTAACAGTAATGATCCTGTGCTAATTAAGATAAACGAAAGAGAGGTAACCGTTTCGGAATTTGAATACGTTTACACAAAAAACAATCTCAATCCTCAGGTGATGGATCCCAAGTCTATGGAGGAGTATCTTGAATTGTTTGTGAACTTTAACCTCAAAGTATATGA
Source organism: Bacteroidales bacterium (assembly GCA_007131245.1). Taxonomy (GTDB): domain Bacteria; phylum Bacteroidota; class Bacteroidia; order Bacteroidales; family UBA7960; genus SKVR01. The sequence goes on along the minus strand of SLQX01000143.1, from coordinate 5,517 downwards.
AGCCATTGAGCTGGGGCTGGACACCCAACCTTCTTTTATGGATGAGCTTGCAGGTTATCGTGAACAACTCGCAAGACCCTATCTTACCGATCAGGATGTAACACAACAACTGCTGGACGAAGCCTTTGAAAGAATGCAATATGATGTTAGAGCCTCTCATATACTTATTTCCCTGGATGAGCATGCATCTTCAGAAGATACGCTTGCCGCATGGAATAAGGCCAAAGAGTTGAGAAATCGAGTTTTGCAGGGAGAGGATTTTGCAGAGTTGGCCGTTGAATATTCAGATGATTCATCAGCTGAAGGGATGCCGGCTACCGCCAACCGTCCTGCCATGAGAGGAAATAAGGGCGACCTGGGTTATTTTAGTGTGTTGGATATGGTATATCCTTTCGAAACAGCCACCTATAACCTGGATATTGGTGAAGTTTCTATGCCAGTTAGAACTCGTTATGGTTATCACCTGATTAAACTGACCGATAGGTTACCTGCTATGGGTAATGCTCGTGTAGCACATATCATGGTTAACATTCCCCAGGATGCATCTGATGAAGAGAAACAGCAGGCCCGGGAAAAGATCAACGAGATTGCAGAAAGAGTTGAACAGGGTGAAAGTTTTGATGAACTTGCAAAAAGGTTTTCAGATGATAACGCATCCGGACAAAGAGGCGGAGAACTGCCCCCTTTTACCTCAAACAGGATGGTTCCTGAGTTTATTGAAGCAATTCATAACCTGTCTAAAGAAGATGTTTCCCAACCGGTAAAGAGTCAGTATGGTTGGCATTTGATAAAATTATTTGAGAAGGAAATGCCGGAACGGGAAGAGGCAGTGGCAGATCTTCAAAACCGAATATCGCGTGATTCAAGAGCGCAGTTAAGCCAGAAAGTGGTGATCGAAAGGATAAAAGAAGAGAATAATTTTATAGAGCACCCTGAAAATCTTGATGTATTTTTCGATAATGTGGATAACACCATTTTTGAAGGAAACTGGGAGCCTTCTGTAGTTGAAGGGAACCAGGAAGTGCTTTTCACCATTGCTGACAAAACTTTTACACAACAGGATTTTGCGGCTTACCTGGATAAATCGCAAACCATGCGCACTCCCGAAGCTATCACAAACTATGTAAAAACAATGTACCACAGTTTTAGGGATAATGCTTTGATAGAACATGAGAAAAAACGCCTGCCGGAAAAATATCCCGAGTTCAGGCAAATTATGAGAGAATACCATGATGGAATTCTCCTTTTCGAATTAACCGATCAGAAAGTTTGGAGCAGGGCTATGGAGGATAGCACTGGGCTTAAAGAATTTTTTGAAAGCAATATCGAAGATTACATGTGGGGTGACAGGTTTGATGCAGCAATCTATACTTTTGACTCGCAAAGGGCTGCAAGATCCGGTAGGAGAGACATCAGGAGAGCTGAAAGGAGAGGTACACCCCATGAGGAGTTGATGAGCAATTTTAACCAGGACTCCCAATTGGAGGTTTCTGCAGAGAAAGGGGTATTTGAAGTTGATCAGAAACCTGTTTTGCAAAAAATATCCAAAGAGGATGGGATAACATCCATTATCGAACACGACAACAATTTTGTGGTTATTTATGTCAATGAGTTTCTGCCTGCCAGCCCGAAAAAACTTAACCAAATACGGGGGTTGGTAATTGCAGATTATCAGAATTACCTTGAGGAGAAATGGGTTGAGGAACTGAGAGAGAAGTATGAATTCTACGTAAATAAACAAGCTCTCGAAAAATTGAAAAAATAATTGTTTTGTTGTCGGTAAGGCGGTAAGTGTCTTGTATATTGAACCTCCCGAACTCCCTTCAGCAAATTAACAGTTACTTAAGTATTATGTACAGGTTTTTTTTAGCAGGAATTATTTTCCTATTTGGTTTTTATGCATGTAACCTTTTTGACGGGAGCAAGTCCGATCCCAGGTTGGCCAGGGTGAATAACGAGTATCTTTATGCATCCGATCTTGAGGGAATTATAAAACCAGGAACTTCACCTTCTGATAGTGCACTAATAGCAGAAAGGCATATTGATAATTGGGTTAGACAACAGGTTTTTTTACAAGAAGCCAAGGCTTCCCTGTCTGATGAACAAATGGATTTTCAAAGAAAAATCAAAGATTACAAAAATTCTTTGATCATTTTTACCCACGAAAGTCAGCTTATCAAGCAACAACTTGACACCGTAATCTCAGATGACTTACTTCTGGACTATTATGAGAAACATAAGGAGGAATTTACGCTCAGGGATAATATCGTTAAAGTGAACTTTATGAAGCTGCCCCTTGATGCCCCTGAGATGGGCCTTGTACGAAGACTGATCCGATCGGATGATCCAGAGGATATTGAGCGGCTTGAAGAACATGCAGTAAATCATGCAGCAAGCTATTTCCTTGATCAGGATGCCTGGTTTATTTTTACTGATATATTAAGAGATATTCCAATAAATCCATCAAACCACGAGGCCTACCTGAGAAATAATACCTTTGTTGAACGCAATGACCAGTACTATCGGTACTTTATGTATATCCACGATTACAGGCTGGAAGGTAGTACATCACCTTTGGCTTTTCAGGCAGATAATATTGAGTCAATTCTTTTAAATCAACGCAAACAAGAACTCATTAATCAGTTCAGAAAAGATTTTTTCAGAAAAGCAGATGAAAGAGGTGCTATTGAGGTTTACTAATTATTTTTATATGTATTGGGACGCGAAGCACTGCAAAATTTGACAACGAATTTAAAATGTATCCGGGAACATAAATTAAGGAATGTAACGTTATTATAACGTCTAAATTAAAATTGAAAAATTGAAAAATATGAAGTATATCCAGAATTTACTGGCCGCCTTAGTCTTTACTGCATTAACTCCCCAAATTGGGGTGACTCAGGAACCAGTTGTAATAGATCAGGTGGTAGCGGTGGTTGGAAATAGTGCTATTTTGAAATCAGATCTTTACAATCAGCAAAGGCAAATGGAATCGCAAGGTATGACCTTTGGCTCCGACCCTCTTTGCGAACTTCTAGATGAGATGCTCTACCAGAAACTTTTGTATAATGAAGCCATTAATGATAGTGTTGAGGTTTCAGACCAACAGGTAGAACAAGTCCTGGACCGGCGCCTCAGGTTTTTTATTCAGCAGATAGGTTCACGGGAGCAGCTTGAGGCCTATTATGGTAAAAGCATAGAAGAACTAAAAGATGAGTTTCGTCCATTAGTGAGAGAGCAGGAGATGAGCCAAATGATGGAAAGTAAAATTACCCGGAATGTCAGGGTTACTCCTTCTGAGGTGAGAGCTTTTTACAACGATATTCCGGAAGATGAAATACCAACTGTGGAAAGTGAAATAGAAATGGCCCAGATTGTTATCAAACCACCTGTTGACCCTGAAGAAATTGCTGATACTAAAAGACGGTTGAACGAAATAAGGGACAGAATTCTGGGGGGTGAAAGCTTCAATACCATGGCTATTCTATATTCTGATGACCCTGGCTCAGCCAGAAGGGGTGGTGAATTAGGGTTTCACAGCAGAGGAGAGCTTTTCCCTGAATTCGAGGCCACAGCTTTCAGTCTGCGCCCCGGAGAAGTTTCTGAAATCATCGAAACACAGGCGGGCTTTCATATTATTCAATTGATCGAAAGGCGTGGAGAGCAAATCAATGTAAGACACATTCTTATGCAGCCTAAAATATCCCCTGATCAGCTTTCCAGAGCCAGAAATAAACTGGACAGTATCAGGCAGCTTATTCAGAGTGAAGAAATGACCTTTGAAGATGCCGCCAAAGAATTTTCAGATGATCCAGGTAAGATGAGTGGAGGGGTGATGATTAATCCTTATACCAATACTACAAGATTTAAAAACGACGAAGTAGAACCCAACTTGTTTTTTGAAGTGGATAAATTGGATGTTGGTGAAATTACCAGGCCCATTCCTATGATGACAGAAGATGGAAAACAAGCCTTCAGGATTGTGAAATTGTTACATAGAATTGAAGCCCATTCTGCAACTTTGGAAGGAGACTATGATTTTGTGCAGCAGCTTGCCCTGAATGAGAAAAAGAGAAAAAAAATAATGAATTGGGTGGAATCGAGGATTGAGAAAACCTATCTCCTGATTAATGAACAATACAGAGATTGTGAGTTTTCAGTGCAGTGGACACCCAAGGTTGAAGTATCAAAAGAGACAGAGCTAGAACTTCAACCAACTGAACCAAGAGAGTTCTAATCATCAAAACAGTTTTTCGTTTATGGAATTTAAGTCGGATGTAGAAGCATTGGATGCTTTTTCAGAAAAATATAAAAAGCTTCGGGAAGAAATTTCCAAAATCATTGTTGGGCAGGATGAAGTAATAAAGAAGGTGCTTATTTCAATATTTAGCAGGGGGCATTGCTTGTTGGTGGGGGTGCCCGGATTGGCTAAAACCCTGCTGGTGAATACCATCGCACATACATTGGGGCTGAAATACAACCGCATACAGTTTACCCCTGACCTGATGCCTTCCGATATTATTGGTACAGAAATTTTGGATGAGTCAAGAAACTTTCGGTTTATTGAAGGACCTGTTTTTGCAAATATTATCCTTGCTGATGAGATAAACAGAACTCCTCCCAAAACTCAATCAGCCCTTTTGGAGGCTATGCAGGAGAAGTCTGTTACTGCAGCTGGGGTTACATACAAACTTGAGGATCCTTTTTTTGTGCTGGCAACACAAAACCCCATTGAACAAGAAGGAACCTATCCTTTACCAGAAGCTCAGCTTGATAGGTTTATGTTCAATGTATGGCTTGATTATCCCAGTTTTGATGAGGAGGTGCTTGTGGTGAAAAATACAACAGCTGATATTTCTGAAGATCTTAATGTTGTTTTAAGCGCAAAGGATATTATCTACTTCCAAAAATTGATAAGAAAAATCCCGGTTGCCGATAATGTGGTTGAATATGCTGTGAAACTTGCATCTCAAACCAGACCTACCAGTAAATATGCGCATGATTTTGCCAAGGAGTATATCCACTGGGGTGCAGGACCAAGGGCCTCCCAGTATCTTATCATTGGTGCAAAATGTCATGCAGCCGTTAATGGAAAATATTCTCCGGATATTGAAGATGTTAATGCCATTGCTGAAGCTATTTTAAGACATCGTGTAGTACGTAACTACAAAGCAGAGGCCGAAGGTATAACCATTGAAAATATTGTTCAAAAACTTACCGACTAAGACCAGGTTTAGGGTGGTTGTTAAAATTACGTCAAATTTCAAGCTGCAAATCGTCTTTTTTTGTAACTTTAATTCCCTTTTTCTGAAATATTCAAAATCACAATCCTTTTGCGTGTCAAACACAATGAGTTATTAAATAATTTTAGGGAAATAGAGAAAACTGTTTGCCATAATCAAAAAACTCCTTACCTTTGCACTCCGCAAAAACGCCAGAGGGTGTAAAGTAAAGAATGCGGGAAACGATATTTGAAAGCAAGAGAGAATAAGCCCTGTTATTAGAAGGATGATGATA
>SLQX01000148.1 GCA_007131245.1 Bacteroidales bacterium | reverse complement strand
TAAGTTTTTTGTATGCACAATACCAACACCTTGCGTAAGGACTTTCAGGGATGCATTAAACAAGGGTTATTGTTCCGACAATCAGCAGGAGCAGGAAACCCAGGTAAAGCGCCCAGTAACTTTTGGGTTTGGCTGGATTACGGCCGAAAAGTCGAATGGTAACCTGGTAAATCCAGTTACGGTTGGCCGATACAAATGCGTAAAAACGATCGGTGATAACGCGGAAAAGCCAAATGTTTCTGTACAAAACCATCAGCCATTTCCACCTTTTTCCATAACCATGCAAAGCCTGGAATACCGCACCGGGTCCGGTGTAGACCTTCCCATCGGTATCGATAAACCGGATAGCCTGCCTGAAATATTTGTAATCTATATCGGGAAAATTCTGATGAACTTCCTGGTAAGGTTTGTAGATTACACGATCTCCGGTGTTTAATTTCCATTTTATGACCCAGTAATGGCAAAAGCCGCATTTGCCGTCCCATGCCATTATTGGTTTTTCACCGGGCTTATGTTTTGTACGGTGTATTTTCCTGAAATTTGCAAACAATGCCATCACTAAAAAACTTTTTCAATACAGATTACTCCAATCTAACCATTAAAACAAATCTTTGTCCGGTTGGTTTTCGAGGATAGCATGTTTTTTTTAATAATTTTACGGTCGGTTGGTTTTACGGCATTTCAATAGCTGCAAAAAAATCTTTTAAGAAACAAGAGAATGGATAGCCCGCAAAGGTTTAAAGTGACGGCACGTTTACGTGTGATGATGTTTTTTCAGTATATGATGCTTGCTGTTTGGTGGATTCCTTTGGCAGCATACCTTGCCAACCTTGGGATTTCGCGCACTTTAACGGCGCTTATATTAAGCTCTATGGCATTTGGGTCGGCAGCTTCGCCGCTTGTGGGTATGCTGGCTGACCGTTACTTCAGGGCACAACATGTGCTGGTGTTTTGTAACCTGATGGTCTCCCTGATGTTGTGGATCGCAGGCAGTACCGGCAGCGGTCATGTATTATTTGTAAGTCTGCTTTTTGCCATGCTTTTCTATATGCCTACCTGGGCACTTACAAATTCATTGGCCATGACGCATATTTCTTCTGAGCTGTTTTCGCGAATCCGGGTGTTTGGCACCATAGGTTGGATTGTAGCAGGTGGGTTCAGCCTCATAAGTGTAGCCTGGCTGAAGCAGGATTTTGATGGTACCCATCTGCCGTTTTATTTTGGTGCTGGCTTGGCCATTGTGGCTGCTCTGCTGAACACCACCCTGCCTGACACCCCACCGCAAGGGAAAGACCAAAAGTCTTCCCTTTTGGATATTATGGGGTTTAGGAGCCTGGCATTGTTGCGCAACCGAAACTTTTCTGCCTTCCTGCTGATTTTTTTCTTTTCCATGATCCCATTTACCATGTATTGGTCTTATTTTTCAGAATATCTTTCCGATAGTGGTTACAGGCTCATAACCGTTACAATGAGTACAGGTCAGATTCTTGAAATATTCATTCTTTTGTCGGTTCCTTTGTTTATCCGTAAGTTCGGTTTACGCAATACCATGATGGTGGGTGTGGTGGCATTGGTACTCCGCTACCTCTCACTGTATATGGCAGGAATTGAGGCTCAACTCATTTTTGTTTTGATAGGAGCAGGTGTGCATGGGTTGATTTTTGGTTATTATCATCTGGGAGCCCAGATATACACCCATAAGAAAGCACCTGCTTATCTTAAAGCCCAGGCCCAGGGGCTTCTTTTCTTTGTGACTTTCGCTCTTGGTCTGCTGACAGGAAATTTTGTTTGTGGATGGATTATCCGGATTTATTCCACCCCAACTTCGGGGGGGGTGGTTTATCAATGGGACACCATTTGGGGAATAACAGCACTGATGTCGGTACTTGTGCTATTGGCATTTGTGCTGTTTTTCAAAAAAGAAGATTATGAAACCATCCCAGTGTAAGAGCTATCCTGAACAGGCAAATTATGAAATGTTGCAAATGCTCGAGGGTCATCTCAAATAAAAGCATTAGTCTGTCTTTCTCCGGGTATGATGGGCATAGATTCCATGGCTGCTGTACCAGGTTTTGATCAATATTGCCTGTAAGGGTTTTTTACCCTACCTGGCGGGGATAGATCCATAAAAAGCGCACCCCGGGAGCTGATTAAAACATGCCCGGGAACAGCACCAGGGCCATGAAAAGTCCTGTTAACCCGGCAATCAGGCTCAGTATGAAGGCAGGAATCAGGTTTTTCTTCAACAGGGCACCTTCAGAGCCGGCCAGTCCTACCGTGGCACAGGCTGCAATAATGTTGTGTACACCCGTCATATTGCCAAGAGCACTGCCCGCATTTTGCAGGCTTACCACCAAAAGGCGTGAAACTTCGCTTTCTTCGGCAACGGTGTATTGAAACAAAGCAAAAAGCATGTTGGATACGGTGGCTGATCCCGACATAAATGTGCCCAAAGCTCCAATGAAAGGGCTCACCAACGGCCAGGCCCCCTGGAAAACTTCTGCAACATAATCGGCCATGGCGATGGGCATGCCCGGAATATCAAGGGGGTTATTACCCGATTGCAGCATAAGACGAACCATAGGAACGGCAAATAATAAGGCCAGCAATGGCCCTTTGACTCGGGCAAGGGCATCGTACCATACTTTTTGGACCTGCTGCACGGGCATCTTAAAAATCCAGATGCTAAGAAGAGAAATTAATATAAACGGCATGACACCCGGGTTGTAAAGAGGGGTCAGTCCAACCGATATGTTGGTATTCAGAACTTGGGAAGCAGAAATTTCAACAGATTGCAGCCAGTCCTTGAAAGGTAAAAACTGTACCCGGGTACCCATCAAAAGGAGGCCTACCAGGGCATGGGGTAGCCAGGCCTTGACCAATGACACAGGTGCTTTGCTCTCACTGCTGGTCATTGCAAAGGTACCCTTCCAGTCCGGATCCCAGGAAGACGCTTCCGGAAAATCCCAGGTAGTGCTTGGTACGAGAAAGCCTGCCCGGGTTGTGGGTATCAGTATCAACATACCAACCAGCCCTCCAATGATGCCCGGAAACTCAGGCCCTAAAAACAGGGCCACCAAAATATAGGGAATCACAAAGCAGGCACCTGCAAAAAGTGCATATGGCCATATCTGCAGACCCTCTTTAATGCTTCTCTTTTCACTGAAAAACCTGGTGAGTAATGTCACCATCAAAAGGGGTACGACAAGACCGGGCAATAAGTGTATCAGTGCTGTATATTGCCCCACCTGTTGTGTGAAAGTATCTATATTCATGGCGTTTGCAGCCAGAGTGTTGTTAATTTCCGGAAGATCCAGGGTTGTGCCAATGCCGATGAGGGTAGGTGTACCCACAGCACCAAATGATACCGCCGTGGTGTTTGCAACCAGGGCTACCATTACAGCTGCCAGGGCAGGAAATCCCAGGGCCAGCAACAGGGGGGCCGTGAGAGCTGCCGGAGTGCCGAAGCCCGCCGCTCCTTCAATAAAACTTCCAAACAGCCAGGTGATGATAATGGCCTGTATGCGCCGATCCGCGGAGATGTTGGTGAAGCCCTTGTTAATGGCGCTGATGGCACCGCTTTCATGTAAGGTAAACAGGAGTGTCAGGGCACCGAAAACAATCAGGATGATATCCAGGGCTATTACCACACCGCTAAGGATAGATGCACCAACCCAGTGAGCCGGCATATTCCAGACAAAAAAGACCAGTAAAAGGGTTATCAGGAACGCAGCTGGCATAGCACGGGTGGCAGGCCAGCGAAATACAGCCATAAAAACAAATATAGCTGCGATGGGAAGTGCAGCAAGAATAGCGAGTAGTCCATCAGGCATAAAATACTAACCAGGTTATTATTAGTGTATATGAATATGAATTCTGCTTGTTGCTCATTTTTAAACATTGTTTTGTTTCTATTGTTTAAGGGTTGATTTTGTTTTAGCAAACCTTTTTAAAAAATCTATTATGGCAAAAATTGCATTTTTTTCCACACAGTCATATGATCGCACTTTTTTTGAAAACCGTACCGACCATAACCATAAATTTGACTTTCATGAAACCCGTCTGAAAATAAAAACTGTTGATTTGGCAAGGGGATACGATGGCGTGTGCGTGTTTGTCAATGACCGCCTCAATGCGGAAGTGCTTAAGGCCCTGGCTGATAGGGGTGTGAAGGTGGTGGCATTACGCAGTGCAGGCTTTAACAATGTGGACCTGAAAGCTGCCGAAGAAAATAGCATTAAGGTAATGAGGGTGCCCTCATACTCTCCCGAAGCCATTGCTGAGCATGCCATAGCTTTGATAATGACCCTGGCCCGTAAAACCCATAAAGCTTACAACCGTGTTCGTGACAGCAACTTTTCTTTGGAACGGTTGATGGGGTTCACTATTCATGGTAAAACCGTGGGGGTGATTGGTACAGGGCAAATTGGGAAAGCCTTTTGCAATATCATGCAGGGCTTTGGTGCCAGGATTGTTGCTTATGACAAGTACCCGTCTGATGAATTGGAAAAAGAGGGCATTGAGTACAAAAGTTTGGATGAAGTTTTTAACATCAGCGATATCATCAGCCTGCACTGTCCGCTAACACCCGAAACCCATCACCTGATCAATCAGGATACTTTAAAAAAGATGAAAAAGGGTGCTATGCTTATCAATACCGGCCGTGGTAAACTGGTGAATACCGCAGCGGTTATAGAGTCCCTTCGCGAAGGGCATTTGGGTTCTTTGGGGATTGATGTTTACGAGGAAGAAGAAAAATTGTTTTTCCGCGACCTTTCCGACTTTGTCATTCGGGATAACCAGATAGCGCAGCTAATGATTTTCCCCAATGTGTTGATTACAGCTCACCAGGGCTTTTTCACCCAGGAAAGTATGGAAGAAATTGCCAGGGTAACCCTGAAAAATTTTGATGACTTTCAGGAGGGCAGAGAATCGGGCAATGAGGTAAGTTGTAAGATGATTAAAGACTGCTGAAAGGGAGTTTGAATAATCCATAAATTATGTGTAGTTTTGGTGAATTCCTTTAATTAACAGGGGGTTAAACCAAAACCACAGAACCATGTCCAGTTTATACAAGACGCTGTTTTTCTTTGTGACTTCCTTTGTCCTGGTTTTTATTGGTTGTGACAGGCCAGATGGGGGGGGTGAAGTGACAGACACAGATCTTCCCGAAATTAGGGAAAGAGGTCGGTTGGTGGCAATCACCAGCTATAGTCCTATCTCCTATTTTATTTACCATGGAGAACCCATGGGTTATGAATTTGAGCTTTTGCAAATGCTGGGTGAGGCCCTTGATTTGCAGATTGAAATCAAACTTGCCAGAAATTTTGAGGAAATGATGCAAATGCTGGAAAGGGGCGAGGGTGATATCATATCCTATGGGCTTACGGTTACCGCTGAGCGCCGGGAGCGACTCCAGTTCACCACGCCGCTGAATGTTACCCGCCAGGTGCTGGTGCAGCGAAAACCTGACAACTGGAGGCAAATGAGGCTTCATGAAATAGAAAACTTCCTTATTCGTAGTCCCTTCGATTTGGCGCATGAAACTGTACATGTGCGCCAGGGGTCTGCCTACCTGAGTCGTTTACAGAACCTTTCACTGGAAATAGGTGACTCCATTAATGTTGTAGAAGCGTCCGGCGAACTGACCACCGAGGACCTGATACATTTGGTGGCAACCGATTCAATCTCCCTTACCGTGGCTGATGAAAATATTGCACATATCCAGTCAGCCTACTACCAGGATTTGGATATTGGCACTCCGGTGAGCTTGCCACAACAAACCGCATGGGCCGTTCGTCCCTCTTCTCCCATGCTGCTGGAGGCCGTGAATCAATGGCTGGAAGAAGCCCAGAACCATGCAGATTTTTTTGTTGTTTACAATAAGTACTATAAAAACAGACGGGCGTTTCGTGCAAGGCTGGCCAGCGATTTTTTCCCCACACAGGGAGGAGCCGTTTCTCCTTACGATGATTTAATTCGTGATGCAGCAGAAGAGATAGATTGGGATTGGCGGAAACTTGCCGCCCTCATCTACCAGGAGTCGCAGTTCAGGCCACGGGCGCGTTCATGGGCTGGTGCTGTTGGCTTGATGCAGCTTATGCCCAGAACAGCCCGGGAGTTCGGGGCATCCGATCCAACCAACCCGGAACAAAGTATCAAGGCCGGGATAAGTTTTATAAAATGGCTGGATAACTATTGGGAAGAGCATATTGAAGATGAAAGTGAAAGGCAGCTTTTTGTGATGGCTTCTTACAACGTGGGGCAGGGGCATGTGCAGGATGCACGTAGGCTGGCAGAAGCCCACGATGCTGACCCCAACTTGTGGCACGACAACGTGGAGCGATACATGTTGAAAAAGTCCAACCCTGAATATTACAACAAAGAGTATGTGCAATACGGCTATGCAAGAGGGCTTGAACCTGTAACTTATGTACAGAAAATCCATGAGCTTTATGCGCATTATCAGCAATTTGTAGACTAAAAAGGATGGGCTTATCTTTTTTGGGGAACAAGTAAAACAAAAAGCGGGATGGACTTTATTAATTAAACTTAATCCCTAGAAACACGTAGAACAGACAAAAGGTTAATTTGTATCTTGCAGGCCTGTTTATGAGGTTGTTTTAAACGTTAAATTTGGCTCTCATCTACTGATTACGCAAGAGCATTCTGTTTTGTTTGATTGTTACCTATGGTGATTAGAATAAATTTTTATAAAGGTATAAAAGAGTTGCTGCGAAAAAAGCTACCACTTCTTTTTTTGCTTTTTTTCTTTTGGAATGTTCCCCCTTATGAAAAGGGAAGTTTTTCCTATTCTCCTTTCCAGAGCCAATCGCTGGCGGGTGTATATCATAACAATATTTTTTATTCAGAAGAAGAGCTGGCTTTTTTGGATCACACCATCACAAATCTTCTGCTTGAAAAAAACTTT
>SLQX01000186.1 GCA_007131245.1 Bacteroidales bacterium | reverse complement strand
TTTTCTCTTTGGATTTCAGCGAAGATGGCTGCCGTATCTATCTCCTTTTCTTCAACCAGCTCTTCAGGCTTTTGTATCTGGCTCACCAATGCTCCGAGGTAGTTGAAAACTTCGCTAACCTCTACGCTCTCTGCTGTGGGAAGGGTTTCCTCAACCAGGGGCTCAACATAGGCAGGAAAGTTATTCAGGTCAAATTCATATTTTGCGATGTTTATATGTTCTTCAACAAGAGGTTCCTCTTTTACCATCACCTCGGTTACGGTTCCGTCTGAAAGAGACATTGAGAATGTGGTGAATGTGCCAGTTGCCATTGCATTGCTAATGAAGGTAAGCATAATTGCTGCGATTGTGATTTGTTTGAGCGTTTTCATGACTGTAAGTTTTATGGGTTTATTTTATTTTTAGATTTTCTTTTGCTGTTTGACTTTTATACAACCAAACTTGTGCCAAAAGTCATATCTATTTGTTTTACAGCTTTTTATAGCTACTATTCGGTTTTCAATCACGCATACCCTGTGTTTTAGTGTACGGTATAGGTCATACACCGTCCGCTTGTGTACACTGTTTACTATTCATTCCGTTTTGATAATCTAAATAAACGGCACATCCCCCTCATTCATTACTGCTTATCCCATCCCATGAAAGCAGGTACAGAATAATTCACACACCTTATGCATAAGGAAAACCATTTAAAGAATGTAAGAAAGAAAACAAAGGTTTTGAAACAATATATGGAAAGCTTTGCGAGTAATCAGAATAAAAACCCATAAAAATAGAGCCCGAAAAAAATTTGGGTCAGCCATTGGATGTATATGTAACTTACTCAGGGTGATAATACCCCTTTAAGAGTGGCAGGCATGACTTGAACCAATATCAGGGTGTGGCCTCCATCTAAACTATGCTACCAACCATACATACCAAGCTCAAAACGCATTTCACCAAGTGGCATTTTAGCAGTAGTCCTAAAATTTTTAAAATGATTTTACTCCGCCTTAAGGCTATCCACAGGGTTGGTACGTGCGGCCGACCATGCCTGCAAAAAAGCGGCTGCTGTACCCACCAGTGCAGCTAAAATACCCGCCAGCAAGAACAAATACCAATGATCGGCCATATTGATTCGGTAAGCAAAATTTTCGAGCCATCGTGTCACCACATAAGCTGACAGGGGCCAGGCAATAAGAATGCCTATTAGTATCCACTTCCACAGGTCACTAAAAAGGAACAGTAATATTTGAGGCAGTGATGCTCCAAGGGTTTTACGTATGCCAATTTCCTTGATCTTTTTGTTAATATTAAAAGAAGTGAGCGCAAAAAGCCCCATAAAAGAAATGATGATAGCAATTATTGCAGCTGCACTGGTCAGTTTATGAAGGTGCTCCTCACCACTATACATTTTAGCAAAAACATCATCCACGAAAAAGTACTCAAAAGTATAGTTGGGGTCCGCATCCTCAAATTTTTCTCTGATCCATTCCATGGTGCGGGCCCTGTCCTGGGGCTTTATCCTGATATTGATCCGTGCAAAATAGGGATCATACAGGGTAAAAACCAAAGGGTCAATTCGGTTATGCATGGACTGAAAATGGAAATCAGCCACCACACCAATCACACGGCTTGTATGTTCCCACACGATCACATCCTCCCCCACAGGATCGTTCATCCCCATCAACCAGGCCGCGGCCTGGTTGATAATTACCGCCTGCCTGTCAGTTGCCATTGCACGATCAAAGTCGCGCCCCTGCAATATCTGCATTCCGAAAGTTTTCAGATAATCATGCTGTACCCGGTTCTCATAAATCATAATAGCATCCTGAGGAGGATCGGTTGTTCTGCGGAAACTTTGCAGGGTCATATTCTCACCTGGCACATCCTGTGAAGCTGCTACAAGCAGAATAGCAGTATTCTGCTCCAGCTCAGCTTTAAGCGTTGGATATGCATTGCGTATAGCTTGCGTAATGCCCCGTACAGAAACTACATTTTCTCGCTCAAAACCAAGATCTTTGTCTCGCATATAATCTACCTGCTTGTTAAGAAGTAGCACACTGGTAATAAGAAATATAGAAATAGAAAACTGAAAAATCACCAGCACCTTCCGTATGAACTGGGTGGCAAAGGAGCTTTGGGTCAGCCCTTTAAGCACCACGATAGGCTGAAATCCTGAGAGATAGAATGCAGGATATATGCCCGCAACGACCCCTGTGAACAATACCAGGATGATTATCCCAACAAACATCAATGGATTATACAAGTACTCAAGCCTGAATGGAACCTCCAGCAATGACGAGAACCCACTGATAAACAACTCATTAAACATTAAGGATATCAGGAAAGCAAACAGTGATACCAAAACTGATTCTCCAATAAACTGGAAAACAAGATTTTTGCGTTGGCCACCCATCACCTTACGCATACCAATCTCACGCATTCGCTTTTCCGATTGAGCCGTAACCAGATTAATGAAGTTGAAAACAGCGATAAGGATCACAGCGAAAGCCAGAAAGGAAAAAATATAAACAGTACGTATATCGCCTGTTTTTGCCGTATCAAAGCCAAAGTCTGAATAAAGATAAATGCGCGATAAGTGCTGAAGACCATGACTTCCTTCCATACCATATTGAGCATATCTCTGATGAAAATAATGATCGGCAACAGCACAAACCTTCTCTGTAAACAGTTGCTGATCCGCTCCTTCTTTTTTCAGCAAATAGGTTGGAAAAGTGATCCCACTCCTTTCTACTATATTGTAATCAGGTCGTTCCAAAGAATGAAAAGAAGCCAGTATATCGAACTGCAGGTGAGAGTTGACGGGAGGATCACTCATTACACCTGTAACCTGGTAATCGAGTCCTCTGAGTTTCACCGTTTGGTCTATGGGGTTGCTGTCTCCAAAGTATTTCCGGGCAGAAGATGCTGTTAATACTACGCTGAAGGGATTATTCAGCACCTGCTCAGGATCCCCGTGCAAAAGTTCAAATGTGAAGATACGGAAAAACGTGGAGTCTACCCACATCACCTGGTCATTGGTAAAACGGATATCCTCAGCAATCACTTCGGTAATTCCCCAGTTATAAACCCTGCAGGCAAGCTCTGTTTCCGGCACTTCTTCCAATACATGATAAGCTGTCTCACCGCTGGCAAAGGCCGCTCTAAGCTCTTTCTGATCGGCCAGAGACCCCTCTATGGTAACCCGGTATATCCGGTCTGACTTTTCATGAAAATCATCAAAACTCAATTGATGGTATACAAATATCAGGATAAGAACAAATACTGAATATCCCAAACCCAAACCCAAAACGTTAACCAGTGTGTAGGTTTTGTTTTTCAGCAGGATGCGCGATGCAATTTTAAAGTAATGCCAGTTCATAAGATGTATAAGTAAGGGTGTTTTATATGTATTTACCAAATCACACACCAAAAACAGTAAAGCGCTGATTGTCTCAACTATATAAACTACACTACCCAACTACGCTAAGTCTTGTGTGCGATATTGAACATCCACCGCATCATAACCGAACACTTTCTAACAAAGATCCCTGGACATCAGATCATATACTTCTAGTAATGTGAACATTAAAAACAATTGCACATGTTTTGTTATAACCAATCGTATTATTAGTAACCCATAAACCCTAAGCTAGTGACGCTTTCAACAAGACATACAATTCCCGGCTTTATCCCATAACCCGCCCCAAAGTTTAAAAATAAAGAAATCTTAATAAAAGGAGTAACTTATTTTTGTTCTCCAACGTCTTAGCGGCGTATTTTACTGAAAGGCACTTTAGCTGCTCAGCCCCCAATCCATAATATATTTAAAAACCACAAAACCTACCTATGAAAAGAATTACAAAGAGAATTAAGATGAGTTTTCAATCCATGATGACCCAAACCCAAAAGAACCTTGCCCCTGATCGCAAGACACTTGCCGGAGCCACCCTGGCTATCTTCCTGGGGTTTGCCATAGCGGCCATGGCCTCAGGAATGGTTTACATAAGTGCTTTGGGGTGGCAGACCGTGCTGCTCATAACAGCATCCATACTCATTATTTCGTTCCTCGGGGCTCTATTGATTATTGCACTCATCAGGTTGCTTGCCCGGATTCACTTCTGGCTGGCAGTGGCCCTGGCAACAGGAATTCCTGTTATTATAATGTTTTTCCATCTCACCATGCCAGGCAGTTTGCTTGTTTTTGTAATAATAGCTTTATGTTGTGCACTTATCGGGGGCGCCTTGCAGCTATTCAGAAAAAAGTGGGCCCATTTAAAAAACCTACACAAAGTACTGGCAATCCTAAGTCTTATCATTGGTGTCTCAGGAGTTGCCGGGGGATTGACCTGGTTGTTGCATCCCGGAAGTCCTGTTGAAATGCCCGGCAATGCAGCCATGTCTGTAAAACATCTTCCACCTGTTCTACAAGCGAAGAACCCTTCCCAGCCGGGGCACTACCCGGTAGCATCTCTTACTTATGGCAGTGGGCAGGATCAAAGACGCAAAGAATTTGGTGCAGATGCAGATTTGATTACAGATCCGGTGGATGGCTCCACCTTTTTGGACTCGTGGACAGGTTTTAGCGGAAAGATGCGCACACGACACTTTGGCTTTGACCAGACAAACCTTCCCCTAAACGCAACTGTTTGGTATCCTGAGGGTAAAGGACCTTTCCCCCTGGTGCTTATTGTACATGGTAACCATCTGGCACAGAATTTTTCTGACCCGGGTTATGCTTACCTGGGTGAGCTGCTGGCATCAAGGGGCTATATCATGGCAACCATTGACCAAAACTTTCTCAACGGAACCTTTTCAGATTTGCCCACTGGGCTGAACAATGAAAACGATGCGCGAGGATGGCTGTTGCTCAAACATTTACAAGTATGGCAGGAATGGAACGGGCAGGAAGAAAATCCTTTCCATCAGAAGGTTGACATGGACAATATTGCTCTGATAGGTCATTCAAGAGGTGGTGAGGCCGTAGGTCATGCAGCTCTTTTCAACCGCCTGCCTTTTTATCCGGACGATGCCAACGAGATTTTTTATTTTGATTTTAACATACGCTCTATCATCGCCATCGCTCCCAGCGACGGACAATACCAGCCAGCCCAAACACGCACGCCTCTGAATGATGTCAATTACCTGGTAATTCAGGGCTCTCATGATGCAGATGTGTCATCCTATCAGGGAATGCGCCAGTTCAACCGCATCCACTTTTCCGAAGGGTTTTATGGTTTCAAAGCCGGGGTGTATGCATGGGGAGCCAATCATGGACAATTTAACAGCGTATGGGGCAATACCGATGGCCCCCATCCACGCATAAATTTTTACAACCTGGAACAGTTGATGACCGAAAATGAGCAACAAAACCTTTCCAAAACCTACATAAGTGCTTTTCTGGATGTTACCCTGCGTAATAAAACGGAGCTCCGTAAAATGTTCATGGATTATCGCTATGCCCGACACTGGCTCCCTGAAACCATATACTTAAGCCAGTATGAAGAGGCTGGTGCTGACTATTTATGCACTTTCACCGAAGATCTTGACCTGAGCACAGGCACTTTGGAACAAAGTACTATTCATACCAGTAACCTCAGCCTCTGGCGTGAGCAAACGCTTTCTTTAAATTGGGGCGATTATGATACACGTGCGCTGTTCCTGGGTTGGAACACCACCGATAACGATACCCTCTTGCCTGCTTACACCATTCAATGGCCTGCAGAAGCAATGACTACATCAAAACAATCCAAACTCATTTTCTCCCTTGCCGAGTCTACTGAAAAAGTACACCCTCCTGACAAAAATAACAAAGTAAACAACCAGGGCGAAACAGATGAAGAATCCAATGTTGTGGAAAGCCATCAACAAGAAGAGCAACAGAAGGATCAGAAAGAGGAAGAAAAAAATGATTTTATAGACTTCACCATCCGGTTGGCCGACACCAAGGGAGCTACCCTGGAGTTTCCCCTGAGCAGTTTTGCCCCGGTGCAACCCACCATCAAACGGAAGTTCACCAAACTGCCATTTATGCAAAACCAGGCCGAATCGGAGATCATTCTGCAGTTCTTTTATTTCCCGCTGGAGCAGTTCGCCCATGAACATCCTGAATTTGACTTTGAAAATATCAACTGTATGAGTTTTTTCTTTGATAAAACCCAGGAAGGTGTTGTAGTGGTGAATAATATTGGCTTTATCAATGCGGATTGAACCATAATAGCAAAATATGCAGGATAAACTACAAAGCTATTTGTGGTGTTGCATCTGTGGGAAAATAATTTCAACGGCCAGCATCAACAAAGGGAACTGGCATGCACATGTTTTTTTAAAATTCGCGGTTACAATCACTAAGGAGCAAGCAGCCCCGGGGCCGACAGAAAAGAGGCAGGGGTTACATGCAATTTGAGTAAATCATTCATAAATAACACATCCCATTGAATACAATCCTAAACCTCAAAAAAATTAACCCACAAATAACAATACCCGGCGCAATAGCCCTTTTAATGATTGGCAGTTATTTTGCGATGAAGATACGCAATCCCCAGCCACCCATGCGCCCCATTAATCTACTTGAGAAAGTTGAAATCGGGGGGATGCAGCAATGGATTATGGCCAATGGCAAAAGCAGTGACCTGCCCGTTTTACTTTGGCTGCATGGGGGACCGGGAGCCGCCCAAATGCCTGTGGCAAGATACTTCAATCACCACCTGGAGGAAGACTTTATCGTAGTACACTGGGACCAGCGCGGAGCTGGAAAATCGAACCCCCGTGACTTTGATGAAAGCACCATGACCGTTGAACAGTACATTGCCGATGTGCACCATATGACTCAATTCCTGAAAAAAAAGTTTTGCAGGGAAAAAATCTACCTGCTTGGACACTCCTGGGGCTCACAACTGGGCATGTTAGCAACTAAAAGATACCCGGATGATTACCTGGCATATATAGGTAC
>SLQX01000046.1 GCA_007131245.1 Bacteroidales bacterium | reverse complement strand
CTGGTCAAGCTCATAATACTTACGGGCAAACTCCAGGATGTTTTTTTCTTCAAAAGAAACAGGATCAAACGACTCTTCCACTAGCACATAGGTATGCGAATTATTGGAGGTAAAACTCTCAAAGTTTCCATACAGTCTTTCCAGGTAATTATCCATACCCCTGACGGGTATTATACCATTGAAACGGAGATGCGTAGCCTGCTGAGGAAGTTTCACTACTGCCGTAACCATAAGAGAGTAAGACTCTTCTACCCTGAGGGTTTTACCCACCGGATTTTGGTCACCAAAAAAGAATTGAGCACTCTCTTTTGTCAACACAATACTGTTGGGCTCTGCAAGGGCTTTCAAGGGGTCCCCATACAGGAATTCATAATTAAAGAATTCAAAAAAATTATCATCGGCAAACATGATTCCGCTTTCATGCCTGGCCTGGTTTTCATAACGAATCATGATATCACCGAAGTATTGGGCAGGAAAGTTGATGCGCACAAAGTCTTTTATGGCAGGGTAATCTCTTTTGAGGGCCGGCCCCATAGGAAAGGAAGAAACAGCAGTCCTCATTTCTGTGGGAAGCACCTGGCGATAGCTAACCCGGTATATTTCACCCGTTTTACTGAGATGGCGGTCTGCTGAAAGCTCTGTATGAACATACAAACCAATGATAAGAACTGCTGCAAGGCTCAGCGATAAGCCCATAATATTAAAAGTAGCGTAAAGCTTTCCTTTTTTAATATTTCTCAGTGCAATAATAAAATAGCTGTAAAGCATAACATCCCTTTTAATGGTCTCCTGCTAATTTCTGTAATAGGGCAAGATACGATTTATTTTGGCTTTTAGTAACCAAGACAATGCCATTTAACACAAAAGCTTCACAATCAATACTTATTAAACGGTGCGTCACAAAAAAACAGCAACAATACTGTCCGGAAGCAGCCACAACCTGTTCACCTACGAACAGTTTGGCTCATATTTAAAGTGATGCACCTTGGCGGAATTTACAGATAACCAAGGGAACCATGCATCCCAAGGTTGGTATGAAGTATCCGGCATAAACGTTGCCTGGGTTTTCAACGGATCTTACAATGGGCTCAATACAGATGATTATCACTCCAACACCTAAACGAATTCAGAAATATATCCTGTACGTCATCATAGGCATAAAACCCATTTGGTAGGATGTGGACACTTCCTGCCTGTCGCTGTTCCAGTTCTGCGTAAAGATGTTTTGATGGTTGGTGAGGTTTTGCAGGTCCAGTCCCCACTCCTGGTTTACATTGCGGCCATTTAGTCGGTAGGTTATGCGTACATTCAGCCTGAAATAATCCGGATACTGGTTTTCGTAAGCCTCATGCCATTTATATCTTGTACTGTTTTCAGCAATGGACTTCTCCTCATCAATTTCCAGGTACCGGCTTCCTCCGGCGTATACCAGTTTTGCATCTGCCGACAACAAAGAGTTTCTTCCCACCGACCATTCATATCCGGCCAGGGCATTGAAGACAAAATTGTTGTTAAATGCAGAGTTTCGCCAAACCCCATCGTAGCCCCTGTAACCGGCATCAAAAATGGATGCTGTGAAGAGATAATAAAATCCTTTGCGAAGGAATTTCTCCAGGGTCAACTCAATTCCTTTGTTTTCACCAGTTCCAGAGTTTTCCAGGTTATCAAAAACAGTTAGTGAAAAACCGGCTCCCTGGTTGAGTAATGAAAACTCGGGTCTGCGCCATCCAACAGGAATATTATAAAGTCTCTGGTAGTACACTTCAGCTTTCAGGCGGTGCCCCTCTCCCAACAGCCGGTCATAGCCAGCCACAAGATGCAGGCTTCTGTTCAAATCGAGGTGATAATTGGTTCTTTCATACTCCATTGCCAGGGTATCAACCAGGCGTTGTCCAAAATAGATGGATTTCATTTGTGTTTGGCTGTGCATCCCGGCACCCAGGTTTACCGACTGCCCGGGAACAAACTCCCACTTAAATCCCAACCGGGGCTCCAGACTGTAACTGTCATTGAGAAAAAGAAAGGATGAGTGAAGCCCTGATGTGACGGAAACCTCATCGGAGAACCGGTGTTGCCACTGTGCATATGCCCTGGCAAAACCCAGGTTTCCACTATTGTTGAGATAATAATAATACTCTTCCCTGGGAAGTTGTAACTGTTTACCATCATAGTAGACATCATACAAATCATACACCACCCCCACATTAAAATAGTTACGTGAATCAAAACGTTGTGCGTATTTGGCGGAGACCGTATATTTGGTTTCCCGGTGGTCTTCAATGATCTTCTCCTGATCACTACTGTAGCTCAAATCAAATATTTCAGCAGAACCCGATATTGTTGAAATCGCCAGGGTGGTGGTGATTCGTGCATCCTCAGAGAGGTAATACACATGATTGACCCCCGTGATACCCATGCTATTTCCGTAATAGAGGTCTGTACCCGAAAAGCCGTACTCGGCATCATCTTCCTGGCTATCGAGCATGGATATACTATTGTCGCCACCCAAACCGAATACCGACAAACGGCCATGGCTTAAAGGGAAATTGAGCTTAAAGGACAGGTCCTTGTATTTGGGGATGGCGGCACCTGTTCCAAAATTCATTCCTGCCGCATGCAACACCTCCAGGGTGCTGTAGCGAAAGTTGGCCAAAAAGGAGGCCTGGCTCTCTTTCCCAAAAGGACCTTCAGCTCCCAGCTCAAAACCATTGAAGCCCACCTGCCCCAAAAACTCATATTGCTGGTTGTTCCCGTTGCGCATATTCAAATCAAAAGCTCCTGCCATGGCGTTACCGTATTCGGCAGGGAAAGCGCCTGTGTAGAAATCAGAGTTGGTCAAAAGATTATTGTTGAGCATGCTCACAGGCCCACCAGTAGAGCCCATAGAACCAAAATGATTGGGGTTAGGAACCTCAACCCCTTCCAGCCTCCAAAGCAAACCTATGGGCGAATTTCCACGGATGATGATATCATTGCGCTGGTCTGACACCGACGAAACACCGGCAAAGTTGGCTGCCATGCGTGAGGGATCCCCCAGGCTGCCTGCATAGCGTTCGGTTTCATCCACTGTAAAAGACCGGGCACTAACCACAGCCATTTCATTGATGGCCTGATCTTTTCGAACTTCAGGAGTTACTACCACATCATCCAACATATACACTTGCTGCTCCAGCATCACATCCACCACCAGCTCACGCCCTGAGCTAAGCAACAGATTGTTGAGCATTGCCGGCTGATAACCCATCATACTTACCTTCACATCTATTCGACCCAGAGGCAGGTTTTCAATGCGAAAGGCACCATCAACATCTGTTGAGGTTCCAACCACCGGATCAGTACCTTCAATAACAACGGTAGCACCCGCCAAAGGGAGTTCGGTATATGCATCCAGCACCCGTCCGCGGAATGTTTGCTGCAAATCACCTCCATCAGAAGCAAAACCCGGTAAACCAGATTTCATCAAAGCAAACAATAAAACCCATAAATGGATAAAATACCCTTGCTGGTTTAGGAAAATGCTATTACTTGCATTTCTTTTTTGCATGTTAATAACTTTTTTAGAAATACAACATTAAATAAAAAGGAAAAATCCTTAGCGTTAGATTCGTCTGAATTCCTTTGGCAAACGGCAAGCCAAATACGCTATTTTTTTGATAATCAAAACACTAATATTTTGTATATTTATAACAAAAAGTACTTCTATCAACAGGTTTGTTCAAAAGCGTACAGTATAATAGTTCAACAGAAAAAATCCCGTTTTGCGGCCTGCAAAAGTAAAAATTTGTTTATAAAGCAATCAAACCAAACCCAGAAAAAACACACTTCTTTTTTAAAAAAAGCCAAATTTGTCTTAATTCACTAACTTTGAAAAAAGAAGTAAAACCTCATACATTCCTATGCATTTTATCCCTATACTTAACAACATCAGTTTATTGATTACCCTAAGCCTGATATATACGCTTTTTATCAGGAAGTATGAGCTAAAGTCTCGGCGAGTACAGTTTATAGGGGGTATCATATTTGGTGTTTTTATATTGTTGGGCATGTACAATTCGGTTGAGGTTCAGCCCGGGTTAATTTTCGATGGCCGCTCAATCATTTTACTGGTAGCAGGAATATTTGGAGGAGCTGTAACAGCCATAACAGCCTTTCTGTTTGCTATCACTTATCGTATGATAATTGGAGGGCCCGGAGTTTGGATGGGTGTGCTGGTTATATTTCAGGCTACCGCCCTGGGGTTGCTGTTTCGTTGGCTCATAAAGAAATACCCGAACGTATCCCCCCAATGGTTCTACTTTGCTTCAGGTATGTTGACGCACGTTATCATGCTGTTGTTAACGGTTGCTTTACCCAGAGATCTTCTGGCAGATACATTTCGCACCATCATAGTTCCTGTATTGCTCATATACCCCCTGGGGAGCTACCTGGTATGTATTCTTTTCAAGGTGTTCCAGGATCATCAAAAAACCGTTCAGGAATTAAAGAGCAGCGAAAACCGCTTTCGACAACTTTTTTATGAAAACCAGCTGATGCTGCTGGTGATAGATCCTGACACAGGCAACATTGTTGATGCTAACAAAACAGCTGAGTACTTTTATGGCTACCCCAATAACAAAATCAAATCCATGAAGATTTGGCATATCAATACACTCTCCCGGGCTGAAATATATCAAAAAATGCAGACTGCTCTAAGTGGTTCTCAAAACCGGTTTGTTTTCCCTCACAGAGTTGCCGATGGTAACATCAAAATGGTGGAAGTGTATGCAGGACCTGTAGATTTCGATAATAAGACTTACCTGTATTCCATTATCAAGGATGTAACAGAAAAAATCAAAACCGAAAAACGCTTACAGGATAGTGAGCGCAGCTACAAAGGTTTGTTTAATGCAGTAAAAGATGCCATATACATACAGGATCAGGAGGGAAAATTTATGGATGTAAACCAGGGAGCCCAGGAGATGTATGGTTATTCACGAGAGGATTTTATTGGAAAAACGCCCGGTTTTTTGACAGCACCGGAAAAAAACCGGAACCTAAACCTTAAAAAACATCTGACAAAAGCTTTTGGCGGAGCAATGACGAGTTTTGAATTTTGGGGAAAAAGAAAAAATGGTGAAATATTCCCAAAACAGGTAAGATTATTCAAAGGTGAATACTTTGGTGAAGATGCCATAATTGCCATAGGACATGACATATCCGACAAGTTAAAATCCCAAAAACAGTTAGAAGAGTCGGAATTTAACCTCCAGACTCTTATCAATGTGAGTGAAGATATCATTCTGTTGCTCGACAGAAAAGGGATAATCATAACGTACAACAACATTTTTAAGAAATATTACCCGGCAGATGATGACTTTAGAGGAGAAAACATGTTTAAGCTATCACCCGGATTTTTGAGTAAAGACAGGGAGAAAATTTTCCTGACAGTTATCAAAACAGGAAAGCAAATAACCCTGAATCAGGAAAGTCATAACAAGCACTGGTGGATTACCTATTACCCCATACTTGACAAAGAGAAAAATGTGAGCAAAGTAGCCGTTTATGCCAGAGATATTACCCACCAGAAGAAAATGCTCGAGCTTGAACAAAACCTTAGCATAGCTAAAAATTCTGCCCGGCTCAAACAACAATTCCTCGCCAATATGAGTCACGAAATGCGCACACCCATGAATGGCATTATTGGCATGACAGAACTACTTCAAAAAACGACCCTGAATACCCACCAGGAAGACTATGTAAGTACAATTAAAGAGAGTTCTAATACACTGTTATCACTTATTAATGACATACTAGATCTCTCTCGGTTTGAATCGGGTAAAGTACCCATGGAAATGCGTGCCCTTGACTTAGCGGTGTTTCAAAAAAAAGTTATCAATCTTTTCAGGCATCCAGCAGCTAACAAAGGGCTGGATTTTGAGGTGGAATTTTCTAAAAAACTCCCCCCTGCCATTCTGAGCGATGAAAAACGCATTTTACAAGTAGTGATTAACCTGATGGGTAATGCCTTAAAGTTTACCGATGAGGGAAAAATCAGCCTAAAAGCCAGCCATTTAGGACAAAAGGAAAACCTTCACCACATCCTGTTCAGCATTGAGGATACAGGAATAGGTATAGATGACAAATTCAAAGATGAAGTATTTGACGAATTTGCCCAGTTCGATACATCCAAAACCAGGAAACATGAAGGAACTGGCCTGGGTCTTGCCATCAGCAAAAAAATTATCGATCTGCTGGGGGGTGAAATTGGGTTTAAATCCAACCCTGGACAGGGCAGCACATTCTGGTTTACTTTAAAAGCAGAGGAAGCAGACGTTGCCCAAACAACTGACAGCACTAAGAGTACAGATATTTTTGCTCCCCTGGGTCTTCAAATCCTATTGGTGGAGGATAAAGCTGTAAACCAAAAAGTAGCTTCACTGCTGCTGATAAACATGGGCTGTAAAGTAGAAGTAGCATCCAACGGCAAAATTGGCGTGGAAAAGGTTTTGAAAAACAGTTATGATGTGGTGTTGATGGATATTCAAATGCCGGTGATGGATGGTTTGACAGCGGTAAAAACATTGAAAAAATCGGCCCATAAACTCCCTTTTATCATTGGGCTAAGTGCAGAAGCATTGGAGGGTGATGCCGAACATTACATGGCCGCAGGGATGGACGACTATCTCACCAAGCCTATCATCCCCTCACTTCTGTACCAAAAGTTAAAAAACTACAAGGAAGTCAGGGATGGCAAAGATTGACACCTCTTGGGTTGCCTCAGGGTGCCATCCCCTTCTCACAATCACAAATTATACCCCAACTTTACACCGGCCAAAAGATGGTAATGAGAACCGGTGTGTGCTATCTCCACGATGGGCCCCATAGATATAGCTCCCAAATCCCACTCATAAGAAGTTGCCAGGTGAATGCAGTAAAAATGATCATCCCCTTCAAACAT
>SLQX01000086.1 GCA_007131245.1 Bacteroidales bacterium | reverse complement strand
CAAGGCTCTGCTGATCGGAGCCTTGCCAAATCTTTACTTTTGCAGAGGTAGACACCTCATTGATAAAAACATGTATCTCATGTACAGCATACAACGTGTCATAATCCAAATCTCCGGGTTCAAAACGTGATGCAACCTGGAACCGAGAAGTACTACCTACCCCAACAGCAGTTTCTCCAGCCAATTGATCCCAGGAAATTATGTTTTTCATATATTGAGGATCCATGAAGTCAAAACGAATGACACCACCCTTGGCAGGGTTATAGGAAATATTACTGACAGGCTTATTGGTAACCCCGTCAGCCCAAGATAAAGAACCGGGCAAAGAAACATCACTAAACAAGGTGGATTGAGAACTCCCCGGGAAGGGTGTGGAAGAGGAGTTAATATCACCGTAGGAGTCTACATTATCATCTGGATTGGAGAGAGCCCCGGCATTAACCGGGTAAAACCTTTGTGGGTGCCCGGTATTGACTGCATTTCCTGAATTCTCAATTTGACTGTGTGCGTGATAAATCAACAACCCCGAGCCGGGAACAAATTCATCAAATCCAATTTCACGCCTGTTTTCCAACAAATAAAACTCATTGCGGGTGGTCGTATTTATTCGATAGAAGCTATTTGGGTCTTCAACCGAGTTGTGAAGGGCAACTGTAGTATCCTTTTCCAGTAATGTGGGTGTAGCCCATTGGAAAGTATATGCTTTTGTATAGGGATTGTGATGAGCAGGTGTTGCCCCCCAGTTGTTCCAGGTACCCGAGGCCATCATATCCCATCTTCCGGTTCCGTCAAAATGTCCGCCCGACCCTTCCCCATCGGTATCATAATAATCAGGTGCACCCAAAACGTGTCCAAACTCATGGCCAACAACACCAATACGGGTTATATTTTCTCCGCTGTTACCCCTAAGCTCTGGAGAACAGGCATAACGCGCTACCCAAACACCATCCAGTTCCACCGGCTCTATATACCAGGCATGTGACCATATCGTGTTGGGGCCGCCTCCAGCCTCTTCTCCATACCCTGAAAAGATCATATAAAAGGCATCCACCCAGCCATCATTTGTACTGTCATACTGAGAGTAATCCACCACAGAGTCAGCCAGATGAACTGCTTCTGTGGCCAACTCCCTTGCTCCATCCCAGTCGGATCCATAATGTTCCATGTCATTTTCAGCTGTAAAGGGTCCTACCACGTCAACAGTGATGTTGAGCTGCCCGTAAGAGGTCTCCAGGTAATAATCTTTCAGACTTCCGGTGGCACCATCTATCGTATAGTTTACCTGGTTAAAAAGAGCGTCAAAGTCATCCTGTGTTTTGGTAAAAGGGATATCGGAGGTTTCAACCAGAATACAAAGCAGTGACTGATCGCCGGTAGTTGGAAAACCTTTAGTAACAGCTTTATCTTTGGCTTCCCACACAGACAAAAATAAGTCTGTCTGCCTTGAACTGAAAAATAACCCCTGGGGTATAGATTCCAGTAGCTCCATTTCCTGTGTATTACGCTTGTTCTTGCCAGAAACAGCTACTCCTGAAAAAACCAAATCACCTTGCTTATCTTTTACCGCATACTGATACTCTCCATCTTTGGTGGCCAGAATAGTATATCCGTCGGTGGTTTCAGCCCAGTTAATTTTTTCATCTCCCCTCAGATAAAGTTCAATAATCTCACCATCAGGCTGCTCAAATTCAATAAGGCCGGGAAATGCGGGAACAGCAGTAAGGGTTTTTGATAGCAAGAACAATAACAAAAATACAAAAAGGGAATACCTGTAAAAAGCAAAAGACATAATAACTTGATTTTAGGTTTGGGGTTTAAGGATTTATTGGGTCCAATGGATATTATATTATCTCCGGACGCTTTTCAAAAACTGTTTTTCTTCATGGGTCCGGTCTTCAGGGTTTCGGGCAACTACCCCTGTAGCCTGGGGTAGCCCCTGGTCATCGGCAGAAGTGTACTCGTAAAAACCCTCGGGGTTAAGTACGATGGGGAAACCATCAACGGTCAGTGCCTGGTGATAAAACTCATCGCCTATAAGCCTGATTTTCAAGATATATCCATCGGGCAATTCGTAAGATATAGTATCTGGGCTGGCCGGCACGCGACTGGGTAAATCATCTTCAAATATTTGCGGTGCCGGGGTTTCTTTAGAGGAGTCTTCAGGTTGTTTTTCAGTTAAAGGCTCAGCGGTTTTGCAGCCCTGAAACAGCATCACCAGAAATATTATGAAAGCCGGTGAGAAGATTCGTAGTACAATGGAAAAATTCATTTACAGGAGGATTTTAACCTTGCTAAAGTAAACATTTTCAAAGTAATCACCAAAGCACTACACGGGATACTTATTAAAAGAGCATCACCTAATTAATAATACTGTGCTTAAAGCTTCCACAAAATTAGATGGATCCTTTTGGGACACAAAAAAAGGCCGACTTAGAGGCCGGCCTTTTAACAAATATAATGTATCGTTTATTTTTTTACTTTATCCACGATGGCTTTGAAAGCCTCCGGATGGTTCATAGCTAAATCAGCAAGAACCTTTCGGTTGATCTGGATATCTTTTTTACTCATTTCACCCATAAATTTGGAGTAGCTCAAACCGTAGTTTCTTACACCGGCGTTGATCCGCTGTATCCACAGTTTTCTGAAATTTCTTTTTTTGGTTCGTCTGTCACGGTATGCATAGGTAAGACCTTTTTCCCATGTATTTTTTGCAACGGTCCAGACGTTTTTCCTTGCACCAAAGTAGCCTTTGGTAAGCTTAAGAATCTTTTTTCTTCTGCGCCTTGAGGCGACATTATTAACTGATCTTGGCATTTTACTAGGTTTTGTTTCATTTAGCGCTTTTCATGCAGCGAAAAGACTTTTCAGGCTAAATAAAAATTACACATAAAGATTATTTGATAATAAAATTAAACTTTTACAGGCAAAGCATTGCTTTAACGTTGTTTTCATCGGCTTTGTGTACCAATGTAGTTTTAGTCAGATTCCTTTTCCTTTTTTTGGTTTTTTTGGTAAGGATGTGACTTTTGTAAGCATGTTTGCGCTTAATTTTGCCGGATGCTGTGATGGTAAATCGTTTTTTGGCACCTGACTTGGTTTTCATTTTAGGCATTGTACAAAAAATTTACGGGTTCTTAAAAATAAAACAAACGATATTTTCTATTTTTTCTTTTTAGGCGAAATGAACATAATCATTCTCTTGCCTTCCAACTTGGGCATCTGCTCAACCTTGCCAATTTCTTCCAATTCCTGGGCAAAGCGCAGTAATATCATTTCTCCTTTAGATTTATAGATGATGGTTCGCCCTTTGAAGAAGACAAAAACCTTGATCTTAGCTCCCTCCTCCAGAAATTTTTTGGCATGATTGAGTTTAAAATTAAAATCATGATCATCCGTATTGGGCCCCATCCTGATTTCCTTCACCACAATTTTAGAAGCATTGGCTTTGATATCCTTTTGTTTCTTTTTTTGTTCGTAAAGAAACTTTTTGTAATCAAGAATTTTGCAGACCGGGGGATTGGCTTTGGCAGCAATTTCAACCAAATCCAATCCTTTTTCATCAGCCAAAGCAATTGCTTCTTTGATTTGCATAATGGTGGGCTCCATTTCTTCTCCTACTACCCTGACAACGGGAGCCTTAATTTTTTCATTGATTCTGTGCGGGTCTTCTGGTTTTACAAAACCTCTTCTGGGTCTTGGTCTAAAAGGTGTAGCTATACTTCGTTCCTCCTTACTTTTGGTTAATAAATAAAAAAAATTGATTTACAGATATTCAATCTCTGTTATTTCTTTAATTTCTTTGTTTACAAATTCAATAAACTCATCGGGTGTAAAAGAGCCCAAATCTCCGACTCCGTGCTTTCTCACCGAAATTGTACCTTCGTTTTCTTCCTTTTCACCCACAATAATCATAAACGGGATTTTACGTGTTTCGGCATCCCGTATCTTTTTGCCGGTTTTTTCACTTCGCTCATCAATAAGGGTACGAATTTCCGAATTATTCAGCAAATTTAAAACTTTTTTCGCATACTTCTCAAATTTCTCACTGATTGGCAATACAATAGCCTGCTCTGGTGTGAGCCATAATGGGAAATTACCGGCACAATGTTCTATCAAAACGGCTACAAAGCGTTCCATAGAGCCAAAGGGAGCCCGGTGTATCATAACCGGCCGGTGTTTTTGATTATCGCTACCTGTATATTCCAGGTCAAACCTGTCAGGCAGGTTATAATCAACCTGGATAGTTCCCAGTTGCCATTTACGCCCGATGGCATCTTTGACCATAAAGTCAAGTTTGGGGCCGTAAAAAGCAGCTTCACCCAGTTCAACCTCGGCTTCTATTCCTTTTTCTTCCACAGCTTCAATAATGGCTTTTTCCGCCTTATCCCAGTTTTCATCAGTTCCGATATATTTTTCATGATTATCGGGGTCACGTAATGAAATCTGAACACTGTAATCTTTAAAGTCCAGTGCCTTAAAAATGTAAAGGATGATATCCATCACTTTAAGAAACTCTTCCTTTACCTGATCGGGTCGGCAGAAGATGTGTGCATCATCCTGAGTAAACCCTCTCACCCTTGTAAGACCGTGTAATTCACCACTTTGCTCATAACGATACACCGTACCAAATTCTGCCAGGCGTACCGGGAGATCCTTATAGGAATATTGCTTATTATTATATATCTCGCAATGGTGAGGGCAGTTCATCGGTTTGAGCAAAAACTCCTCCCCTTCAGCAGGGGTTTGTATGGGCTGAAATGAATCCTGCCCGTACTTTTCATAATGACCGCTGGTGACATAAAGGTTTTTATTGGCAATATGTGGTGTAATTACCGGAAGGTAACCTGATTTACGCTGAACATCTTTAAGGAACTTTTCAAGGTTTTCACGAAGCTGAGCACCTTTGGGCAGCCACAAAGGGAGCCCCTGGCCTACATTGGGTGAAAAGGCAAACAACTCCATTTCACGGCCGATTTTTCGGTGATCCCGTTTTTTGGCCTCTTCAAGCATTTGTAAGTACTCCTTGAGCTGTTTTTGTTTGGGGAATGAAATACCATAGACACGGGTAAGCTGTTTACTGTTTTCATCACCACGCCAATAGGCCCCGGCAATACTCAATAGTTTAACAGCCTTGATGGGGCTGGTATCTATCAGGTGCGGGCCACGGCACAAGTCGGTAAAGCTACCCGATTCGTAAAAGCTAATGGTTCCATCTTCCAAATCCTGTAACAAATCAACCTTATATTGATCTCCTTTTCGGGTGTAATAATCAAGAGCTTCAGATTTGGGAATTTCTTTTCTTTCAAAAGGCTGCTTTTGACGCGCCAATTCCAACATCTTTTTTTCAATTTTTTCAAAATCGTTGCTGGAAATGGTATGTTCTCCCAAATCAATATCATAATAAAACCCATTCTCCACATCGGGTCCGATTCCAAACTTGGTTCCGGGATACAGAGCTTCAATGGCTTCAGCCATCAGGTGTGCTGATGAGTGCCACATGGTGGCTTTACCTTCTTTATCATTCCAGGTGTTAAGCTTTACCCGTGCATCCTCCGTAATAGGGCGATCAAGATCCCATACCTCTCCATTTACAGTTACAGATAAGACATTGCGTGCCAAACCTTCACTGATACTTTTGGCTATTTCAAGGCCTGTAACACCTTGGGGAAATTCCTTTTGAGAATTATCGGGTAAAGTAATTCTAATCATAACAACACTTTAAAATTTAAGGGTGCAAAGGTACAAAATTTATGGAATCTAAGGCAAACAATTTAATATAACTACTTAATCGTTAAACCCTAAGTAATCAACCTGTTTATAAAAATACATTGGATTATGAGTTGATATGTTCAGGAGTGAATACGTTTGATAATCCGTAATTGGTGGGTGTACTTCCCCTTTTGAGCATTAAAAATCCCATGATGATCCACTTTATCCATCCTGACTATGTGGTGAGCATGAATAATATGAGACTCGTCTGCCAATATTCCGGTGTGGGTAATAATCCCTTCTTCATTATCAAAAAAGAGCAAATCCCCGGGCCTGGCCTCACTTATCAGGTGAATGGTTTCACCCTGGGTGGCTTGCTGCGAGGCGTCACGTAATATTTTTTTTCCTGCCATTTTATAAACCACCTGGTTTAAGCCCGAACAATCCATCCCAAGAGCCGACTTTCCACCCCACTGATAAGGAACATTAAG
Organism: Bacteroidales bacterium; assembly: GCA_007131245.1. Taxonomy (GTDB): domain Bacteria; phylum Bacteroidota; class Bacteroidia; order Bacteroidales; family UBA7960; genus SKVR01. The sequence goes on along the minus strand of SLQX01000086.1, from coordinate 752 downwards.
AAATAAAAGAGCATGATTTACGATGCCTTGGGGTTCAAAATCATCCGACTTCAGCATACTACCCCAAAAATGGTATTCGTCACCCAGTAAATCAAAATGTCCCTCCCGGCAATTGTAAAAACTACTTCCGGCTGACACCACAAAGTTGATTTGTCGGCTTTTATTTTCGAGAACCTGCACAAGGTCGTTGGATGTATGAGTCGGTGCATCTCTTAAGCTCAAAAAGTCGTTTTCTGAAATAAGTTCAAGCTGACCGTCGGATACCCATCCCTGGTAATCATCTGCAACAATTTCTACCAAAACCCACTTTTTTTTCTTTTCCAGCACCCGAACCATATCTCCAAACAACAATTGCGTCACCTGCTCTGTTGTATCATCGGGAAATGCTCTTACCGGAACCACGCTAATCAAACAAATACCAAACTCCATAAAACCTGTTTTTAGGGTAAATTTATGTAAAATTGTTGAAGGTACAAGGATATTTTCAGATGAAACTTGCATGAGCAGCGAGCGTTCAAAAAAGAAGATGAAAGTAAGGTCATGCAAGTTCACCCGCATATGGCGGGGCAGGCATCCAGCCAAATACTTAACACAATTATATTCTGATAAATTAAGTACTAGCTCACTCTCACAACCCTAACTTACTAATCTCCAACCTGAAACCACTCCAACCAACAGCCTGCAAAGAAAATACTTTTTTGCAAAACCCGGTTGTTTTGAATTATCTCTATCATTGAATTCAATTATTTTTG
>SLQX01000106.1 GCA_007131245.1 Bacteroidales bacterium | reverse complement strand
TTCAACCTCTACATTATAGGTGCCATCTGTTAAATTCAGCAAAGCAATACCCTGCTCATCGGTAAAGACAGTCTCCAGTTCAGCAACGGTAACAGCAGCTCCTTCTACCGGGCTGGCATCATCAGAGTCGTCTGTTACAGCAAAGATTACTTCATATGCAGGGGGTGCCTCTTCAACCATTACATCGTCGATGTACAGGTAATTAAAACCTGCGTCATCCTCTTCAGTCAGGAAATAATGAAAAGCAATATGTTTAGTACCACTATAATCCGCCAAACTTACAGCATATTCTTCCCAGTCTCGCGTTAACACTTTTACGTCCAACAGGGTTGCATTTTCATGTAACTCATCAAGGGTTTCATAGGGTTGGTCAAGAATCATAACCCGGAGATTTTCCTTAACCCCGTCAGGACTGCTACTGATATACCCATAAAACTTCAACAGGGCCTCATCCAGCTCGTCAAGCCTGATGGGAGGTGTAATGAGCCATTCATCAGCCAGGTACCCGGACGAAGAACCACTGTATGTGCGGGCAGAATAATCGCCGGTATTAGACTGATTGCCACTTTGCTCCCAGTATGAACCTACTCCGCCATTAATATGGGTCCAGCCAAAGGGTGCTTCGGGGTTTCCTGTCCAGTCTTCCTCAAAGCCTTCATGCCAGGGAAACTCGGTTATGGTAGCGTCATACGCCTCTGCAGTAAGAACAATGCTTTCCGTTAAAACATTCAAACTGGCCGTTTTATCACCGGTTTCAACAGGTGCAAAAGCAACGCTTATTTCAGTTGACTGGCCTACCGTCAAATGAACCGCTTCATCGATATTGACTAATAGAAAAGCATCTGCCTGAGCTCCTGTTATGGAAATATCTTCGGGCTCTACTGTCAGAGTTCCTCCTCCATCATTTTGAATTGTAATGGTTTCAAACCCGGAAACCGTGCCGGTTTGTTGCATTTCAAACTCAATATTGTCAGGGCTTATTGCCAAAAGGGGCGTATCAGGAATCTCTTCCAAAAGAATATCATCAAGGAACAAAGACCTGCCAAAGTTTTCTGATGCACCATGTTTAAATGCAAAAAAGGTGTCGTCTCCGATGTCAGAAGAGAAGTTCACAGTAAACTCTTCATCGTAGCTGGTGGAGATATCATCTGCACTTATAACGGACACCGGAGTAAAGGTATTTTCATCGCCAGGATCGCTCATTGTTCCGATGATGAGATCAGGTACGTTGGTGTCCCTGTTGCATTTTACCCAAAAACTTACACGCATGGCATCAAGGTCAACCACCGGTGGGGAAACAAGCATCACATCCTGCTCTTCTTCATCATTTGAATATATTCTTGCATGTAAACCTTCAGAAAGGGGGGAATTACTTGAGGTCACTTCCACCAATGCAGAGCTGAACCCGGGATTATTCACTATTGTGTTCCAGCCAAAAGGAAAGTCTGGAGCATCAGCCTGGGCAAAATCTTCCAAGAAAGGAACGTCTGTAATAGTGGCATCTTTTGCTTCGCCTATCAGGGGCACAACAACATCATTTATTTCCAGTTGTGCTGTTTTGCTTCCAACCTGATCAGGAGCAAAAGCAACCGACACCTGTGTTGTTTCTCCAAATTCAAGAGAAACCTCCTGCTCCAGGTTGTTTAACACAAAGTCGCCGGCATCTGCCCCGGTTATATTGATGTTTTGAGCATCCAGGGAAAGCACGCCTCCGCCGTCATTGTAAATTAAAAATGTTTGCTCCCCGGAGGTGGTTCCGATTTGCACATCACCATAATCAATCTGTTCATCGGGGATAACAGCCACAACAGGGTCGGAAGGGATTTCCTCAATCAGCACATCATCGATATAAATGGTCCTGTTGAAACTTGGACTACTTGCATGTCTGAAAGCAATAAAAGCATTAAAACCTGACCTAACTACAAAATCAACGGTAAACAGCGAATCATACTCTTGTGTAAGCTCATCCTCGCCAAAGGTTTCAACAGGCATAAAGGTACTGGCATCCGTTGGGCTTGACATTATTCCCACCTCCAGTTCCGGAGTATTGGTGGAATGACTCAACTTGGCTCTGAATCTCACCCTCATTTCGTCCTGCATGGCTATCGGGGGTGTCATCAGCATCACATCAGCTTCATCATCATTATTTGAATGCAGGGAAGCATGGTTTGGGGCAGAATAAGGGTCATTCCCTGAGGTAGTTTCCACGGCAGCTGCTGACATACCAGGATTGTCCACAATGCTTGTCCAGCCAAAAGGAAGTGCAGGAACATCAACCTGGCCAAAATCTTCTAAATGGGGGAACTCTGTAATGGTAGCATCAAAAGCATGCCCTGCCAGGGGTACGTCAAAATCAAGCACCTCAAGGGTTGCTGTTTTATCGCCAGTTTGCAGGGGTGCAAAAACCACAGAAACAGATGCTGACTCGAACGCCTCAAGTTCAATGGTTTGGTCAACCTCTCCCAGGTAAAAAACATCGGCATCACTTCCTGTAATAACAATATCCTCATTATCAATAACAAGGATGCCTGCTCCCACATTGGAGATGATAAACTCAGCCGGAAAAGAAGTAACGCCGGTTTGTGTAGGTGTAAACTCCATGTTGCCGGGCTCTACAAGCAAAACAGGTTCTGTGGGAATGGGCTCAATGGTCAGGTCATCGATATAAATGGAGCGCGACCAGCTGGGTGTACCCCCGTGCCTGAAAGCTATATACTCATCATCACCAATGGATTCATCAAAAGATACAACAAACTCCTCATCATAGGAGCTGGTAAGTTCCGTTTCAGCCTCAATGGTATGGAAAGGAGTGAAGGTTGCCGGATCATCGTGATCGCTCATGGTCCCCACTATCAAATCAGGGATATTTGTACCTGAGTTGCACTTGGCGTAAAACCTGATTCTTAAGTCTTGTATATCAACAAGTGGTGGTGAAACCAATATCACATCCTGCTCTTCTTCGTTATTAGAGAACAAACGGGCATGGTTAGGTTGGGAGAACGGTGTGCCAGAGGTGGTTGTCTCAACAGTGGCAGTACTCATGCCAGGATTATTAACAATCCCCCGCCAACCCAATGGCAAGTCAGGCGTTTCCACCTGGTCAAAATCTTCAAAATGCGGATATTCTGTAATAAGTGGGTCTACTCCTTCACCTGCCAGGGCAATTTCAGCATCGAGGATATGCAATACAGCCTCCTTTGCTCCTGAGGTAGCAGGAGCAAACTGAACAGATACCATTTCGCTTTCAAATGGTTCGAGGGCAATGGATGACTCCAGGTTCTCAAGGATAAAGTTACCATCATCTGCACCACCCAGGAAAATATCTTCAGGGCTTACATCAAGTTGACCCACCCCCACATTGGTAATCGTGAGCTCCTGGAATTCAGAAGAAACAGCAACTTCCTGATGCCCAAAATCAACGTTTTCCGGATCAACAAGCAAAACAGGCTCATCGGGCTCTACCATCATCAAAATATCATCGATGTATATGTCTCTGGCTCCGGATGGAGTACCATTATGTCTGAAAACCAGGTAAGCATCGTCCTCAATCGAGCTATCCATGCTTACGTGAAACTGATTGTAAGAGTTGGTTAAATCATCACCCCCAACAATGGTTTGAAATGGGGTAAAGGTATCCTCATCAAAGGGGTCGCTCATAGTGCCCACAACCAAATCAGGCAGGCTGCTAATAAGATTGGCCCGGGCCCAAAAGCTTATTCGGAGAGTTTCCAGGTCTTCAATTTGCGGAGAAATCAACATGACCACGGCATCTTCATAATCATCATTTGTCATACGCAAATGTTGAGAACCCGAAACAGGTGCTTGACTTGTTGTGGTTTCAACACGGACATTAGTCAAGTCCGGATTGTGTACAACTTTAGACCAGCCGGCCGGAAGATCGGGAGGGGTGGCCGCAGTAAAGTTTTCAAAGTGTGGAAAATCAGAAATAACCACATCCTTTGGCTGTTGTCCATAACTGGTCCAACTGCTCAACACAGTGAGGACAATCATAAACGATAGGGTTTGTAGTATTTTTTTCTTCATAAAAAAGTGTTTTGGATAAGATTTGTTTATAATTAGGTTTTATTCCCTTCTGATTTTACCAAGAAGGTGTTTTTCACAGTATTTGTTAATGCTGAGGTTACAACCCTTTTTATTATCCTGAAATAACCCGGAGCCTGCCATAAAGCTCCGGGGTTGAATGATTGATTTGTTTTGGGAAAGAAACGGCAGGAGTTAAAACACTCACTGCGGATTAGTCCATCATACATCTTACCGACAACCCATAATGCTTGCGTACGATTTGCCGAAGCAGGGAAGACGTGTCATAAACCATAATGAAATTGCGTGCAAAGTCGTCATCCTCAAGGTCATCATCACCTGTCCAAAAGTAAGCGGTAGTTTCACGGTTGAAGAAAACACCATGAATACGTGCCCCGCCAGGACGTGCAGAAAACCCGGTCAAGTTGTTGGCACCTTCATTGGGCTCACGCCAAAGCCCATCACCATCTTCGGCTGTACCAGTTTCCTTAAAATAACCACCTGCTTCCAGATATCCCCCATACATATCACGCAATTCTTTTACATCATCATCTGTGGGTAAACGCCACCCTTCCGGACACAAACCTCGGGTGTCAGCTGTTGCATACCAATTGTAAAGTTTACCATAAGTCTCATCCCACTGGTGATCTTCATTAAAATAGGTCCATGCTCCTTCCGTAAGCTCAATCCAGTCGTTATCATTGTGTCCGGTGGGGATATTGGTTCCGTCGTTATATTGTCGTACACGTAAATTTTCCGTCATCCACCATTTGCCATTAATCAATACCGTGTTATATATATTGCCCTCCACATCTGTTACAACCCCGGTGGTATCACTTTCACCTAAAGTGGTAACAGAAACCTGTGTACTGAAGGAGGTACCCACACCATTCACAGCATAAGCCCTTATATAATAAGTTGTTTCTTCGTCCAGGTTATCAAGGCTAACAGAAAATTCTCCTGTTCCCGATCCTTCCTGCACCTGGCTGTCATCAAACCCAGGATTTTCTGAAGTACCCCAAACAATGCCGCGGTCAGTTACGTTGGCACCACCATCATCACTTACCTCGGCATGAATGGTTGTTGCCTCATATGTAACCCCTGTGGTGGATGTAATACTAACCGTTGGAGGCAACAAGTCGGTATCACCAAAAGAAACGGTAGACCATTGGGGAGCACCATCTTTCATCATCAGCACCTGGTTTTCCTCTCCCGCGGGCAAACCTGTCCAGCTTTGGTTTATATATAGCATCAGATCTCCTTCCTGAGCTGATTCAACCGTAACATATTCGCTGAGATCGGGTGCATTTTGTAAGTCTTCATAATCACCACTAAACACATTGGATGCTGATAAAGAATGTAACGCATAAGGAACACTCATTAACTGGCTAACCCCCATAGAGAGGTAATCGCTACCTCCCTGGGCATCCATGGCAACTTCCACAAAATACGACATGTTTTCCCAGTTAATTTGGGAAAAGTCGCCTGTGATAATCTCACCCGTACCTATGGCCAGGTTAACCAATCCAAACTCATTGGTTTCTGCATTAAAGGTCTCTTCATAAACTGCTACACCTTCCGGACCTCCCTGCAGGATACTGATTTTGATGCCTACGTCTTGATGACTGATGGCCTGACCTGAATCATCGCGCACAACAGCCTGATAGTTAAACCCCTCCGGTACTTGTGCATTTATCAAAGTTGTAAATGCACACATTCCAATTAATAAGGTGTAAATCTTTTTCATATTATTCAAGGTTTATTAGTGTTTTATAATTTTAAACGTTTTTAAGTGCTGGTTACTGCCATGCAGTTTCACCAGGTAAACGCCAGGATCATACTTCTCAAGGGATATACGTGTCTGGGATTGGTCAATTTTATTTTCAGCCAGGATGCGACCCTGAAAATCCACAAGCCTGTAATATATACCCTCGGACTGACTGTCAGACAGTTTGATAACCACGTAATCCTGGGCCGGGTTAGGATAGGCATTGATTTCAATGTCCAGATCTACATTCTCCCAGGAGGTCTCTACTTCAATACTTCCTTGGTGAAAGCCCTGAGTAAGCCAGTTACTTTCATTTTCCAAAGTGCTGGTAACCACTTCGCCTACACTCCAGCTAAGGGTATATCCTGAGGTCTCCAGGTGATTACCAGCAGGGGATATAAGGTGTTGAATGGAGGGCGTTTGACTGACTACTCCGCAAGCAACCAACGCCAACAATACTCCGGAGATAATTTTTAGTATTTTCATAAAATAAACATTTTGTTAATGATGAACAATTCCAACTAGAAAAAATTATAAGAACAAAGAAAGTCACATTGTTATTTAACCACAATACCCACTATGGTGTAATTTGTTTTAATGACACCTACCCTGTTTGTGGTATTTTACCTGTGAGATGAAAATTTACTTTTCCAATTGAAACTCAATGCATAAATTTGTCCTTTAATCTTAGTTTTAAGTTTGACTGTTTGTATCTTATAAATCATATTATATAACTTACCTGTACATGTGTTGCTTATCAAAGAAGACAAAGCACACAAAGAACATGCAAGCAAAACCAAATAAGCTCACTCGCTGAATTATCGAGCAAGCTATCAGATTCATTCATTAAATTGCTTTCTGATGAAATCATCACCCGGCAAACAACTCCTTTTTCTTTTGACAATCCCGGTTTGGATTTTCATTTTTCAACCTATAGATGCCGCCCCCTATCGACTTGATTACCATGTTGATGAAAATTTTAGCGGGGAAGAGCTTTCCATTGACAGCCTTATCCGTCTGGGTCAGACATACCTTTATACCAATCCTGAGAAATCAAGAGTTACAGCCCGTAATGCATTACAAATGGCCAACCAAAACGAAGATTACCTCTGGCAAGTACGAGCTCTTAATTTACTGGGGTCTTTACATGAAGTACAGTCCACCCACGACAGTGCATTGTTCTATTTTTTTAACGCCCAAAACTTAGCAAACCTGCTGGATAATGCCGAGCAAATGGGAAACAGTTTCAACAACATTGGCGTTACTTATTGGAGTATTGGCAACTACAAAGATGCACTAATCAATTTTTTCCAGGCATTGGAACATTATGAAAAAAGCGGCCAGGAAGGTTCCCGGGCTAATGTCATGAACAATATTGGCCTGATATATGCTGACCTTGAAAACTATGAAACAGCATTGGATTACTACCGTCTTTCGCTATCCGTATATCAAAACCTGGGAGATAGCATTAAGATGGGTGCGGCTATCACCAACAAAGGAACTGCATTGCTCAACCTTAACCATATCGATTCAGCTATGCACTATCTTTACAAGTCGATGGAAATAAAAGAACTCACCAACGATTTGTACGGTCAGTCTATATCGTTGGAAGGAATTGGCAATGCATGGCTCAAACAACAAAACTATGACAAAGCCATTTATTATTTTGAACGAGGTAAAAATATCACGCAACAAATTGGTTTTCATTACGGAAAGGCTTCTGCCCTGCTGGGAATTGCCAATGCAAGTCTTGAGCAGGACAATACGGGTTCAGCACTTGAATATGCTGAGGAAGCATTGCAAATTGCACAACAAACTACCAATGTGAAAATGCAGTACAAGGCACACAACATCATTTCACGTACATATGATAATACAGGAAATTACAAAGAATCGCTCGAACATTATCGCAGCTACAATGAACTGAAAAACGAAGCCATCAACAAAAACCGCCTGCACCAGGTTTACAACCTTGAGATGCAGCACGCCGCCGAGAAAAACCTCAAAGAAATTGAAAGACAGGAAATGCTGCTAAGCAGGAAAAATACTATGCTTGTATTTACATCTGTGGGTTTTTTGGCCATTCTTACTATTATATTTCTACTGTACCGGCTTCATATCAACAAACTCCGACAAAAGCAACGCAGCAAGCTGGCAGAGGCTAATCTCAAGCTCACAGAGGAGAGAACACGTTCTGCCCTGGAGGCGGAAATAGCTGAAAGAAAACGACTGGGTTTTGAACTCCATGATGGAGTAGGGCCCTTGCTCTCTCTTGCCAAACTCAACGTAAGTGCTCTTATAAAAAAGGACCAACTGAGCCAGGAGCGCAAAAGCATTATCCTGAAAAACACCGAAAAAACCATCAACGAGGTCCTCAGGGAAATGAAACAAATTTCCAATAACATGGCCCCACTAATGTTGCTGGAAAAAGGGTTTGAAGAAGCCATCAGAGACCTGGCCTACAAACTTGACCAATCAAGCTCCTATAAAGTTTCACTGGAAATTATTGGCCTCAATGGCCGCATGGAGCCATACATTGAACATGCCTTGTTCAGAAGCATGCAAGAACTACTCAACAATGTGTTACGACATGCCAAGGGAACTGAAATCAACATACAGGTTATAAAAACAACTGAAGACCTGACCATAATGGTTGAAGATAACGGCAAAGGCTTTGAATCGAATCTAATACAAAAGAAAAAAGGCATTGGATTGAAGAGTGCAGTTTCAAGGATTGAGGGATTAAACGGGGACTTTTTTATTGACAGTGTAAAAGACAGAGGTACCATTGTAAGTATTATTATTCCATTGGCTCAACCTAAAGAAAATTAACATGGAAACAATTAAAATATATGTAATTGACGACCACAAGCTTTTTGTTGAAGGCATTTATTCCCTTTTGTCGGATGAACCCAATTTGGAGCTTATGGGCTACTCTCTATGCGCCCGCGAGTTTATGGAAAAAATTGATAAAATACAGGCCCATGTATATCTTGTAGATATCAACATGCCGGAAATATCCGGCATAGAGCTAACAGGAATGATCAAAGAGCGGCAACCGCAAGCCAAAATACTGGCCCTTACCATGTATGATGACTTTCAGTTTGTGGAGAAAATGATCAAAAGCGGAGCCAATGGCTACATCCTAAAGGCTGCTGACCTGCAGGAGCTCACAAAGGCTATCAGAACGGTCGCAACCGGACAGAAGTTCCTGGGACAGGACATCCAGGATGTGGTTTTTAATAAAATTGGAAGCCTGGATGTTTTTGACAAACCCGATAAAAAACCCGAAAGTATTCTTACTAAAAGAGAAAAAGAGATCCTGGCTCTTATTGCTAAAGAATATTCCAATACTCAAATTTCCGAAATGCTTTTTATAAGTGAGCGCACCGTAGAAACACACCGCAAAAATATTTTTGCCAAAACAAACTCAAAATCAGCCATTGGACTGATTAGGTACGCCATTGAAAACAATATTGTTTCTTTCGACAAAAAAAAATAATATTTTTCCTGTCATACCCACTCATAGAACTATCCCCGGTTAGCTGTCAAAATGGGATGAAAAGGAAAACTTGCTTTTAAATTTCATTAGTTCTTCTTTTACCGAAATGGGGTCTATGGTGATAAGGGGGTCAATACGTTTGTCCCTTTCTACCTTTATTTCCCGCATTACAAGGTGCTGGCTCACAAAAATCATCTCCAGGTGAGGGTAAATCTCCTTGATAATATTGGCAATGCCAAACACCGATAAGTTTTTATCAACCAGGTTGTACGTTCCGGAAGGAAGCTGGTGTTGGGATTCAAGGAGGTTGCGCAACACCTTAACCACTTTATCTACATGGATAAACGCCCGGGTTTGCTGGCCGTTGCCATTAATCTGGATGCGCCCCATAAAGTTTACCTCAAACATAAACCGGTTGATAACGGCATCAAACCTAACGCTGGGGCTGTACCCATAAACGTTTCCACAGCGGATGATCCAGGTGTCCATCTTGTCTTTTAGACGCTCCACATGCTGTTCGCCGCGTAATTTGCTGGAACCGTAAAATGTTTTGGGATCGGGAATGGTGTCTTTGTTAATCATTTCATCGGAAGCGCCATATACCGAGGTGGTGCTCAGGTAAATAAATTTTTTTACATTACTTTCCTCCACAGCATTGACCAACTCGGCTGTACCCCAGTGGTTGACCTGCTCAAAAAGATGGGCGTTTTCGGTGGCGTAGGGTGTGGAAACAATGGCTGCCAGGTGGTAAACCACATCAATATCTTTGAGTTCCTTGCGAAGCTTTCTTGAATCCAGCAACTCGCCGTTAACAAAATGCATTTTGTGGGGTTCATAGCGGGTATCAAGAAACAGGTTGTAGTTTTTCCGGCTCAGGTTATCATACACAACTATCTTTTCTACCTCTGGGTTCTTGAGTAATTCAAAAATCAGCTCGTTCCCAACATAGCCGGCTCCTCCGGTTATCAGTACCTTCATAAGGTTTTATTTTACAGTATCTGTTTATCCAATTCAGAACAATTAGTTTTCAGCGTCCAATGCAACAGTCACAAGCTTTAGAGCAAAAGGGAAGCGGCTAAGGTCATGTCATTAAAACATTCTGTCTGAGTTTTCACTGGCCCTTTGGATTTTTCAGGCTTTCGTTGTTCAGTCCGCACTCAGTTTTTCTCATCCCAAACCAGCGCCCGTTACGTGGGTTTTGTTCACTAAGCGCCCTGGTGCAAGGTTCACATCCTATGCTGATATACCCCCTGGCTTCGAGGGGGTGAACCGGCAAATCGTGCTTCCTGACATAATCCATGACATCCTTGTGTGTCCACCGCAGCAAAGGGTGATACCTGATTGCGTTGCCCCGGGTAGGTTCAAACTCCGACAGCATATTGCGGTGTTCACTTTGATCGGCTCTTACCCCGCTGATCCATATATCATACTTCTCAATGAGCTGTTCAAGGGGCTGCACCTTGTTCAGATAGCAACAATAATCGGGGTCAAAGGTAAATAAAAGATTGCCCTGTGCATCCCGCTGAAGACTTTTTGGGGTGAGTGGTTTAATATCTTTCACCTGCAATCCCAGGGTTGAGGCCACAAAATTTTTATGAACAATGGTCTCCGGAAAGTGGTATCCTGTGTTGATAAAGAAAACTTCCATATCCTTATCTATCTGGCTGATAATATGTAATAAAACCATGCTCTGGGTTTGGAAAGAGGAGGTGATAAACATCTTTTTACCTTTTTCCCTGAGTTGTTGCAACTTTTCCCGGATAATGTCTGTGGATCTCAATTTCATAGCCTGAAGTGTTTGCACCTGGGACACCTGTTTTTCATGAACGTATCACAAAAAACAAGTCAAGGATTTGAAAAATTAGTTATTACCTTTGCAAAAATACCTGAATATTTGAAAAACAACAATGTTTTACCGGGGTTGTTACACAAATAAATCCCTGTAACACACTGCGCTGCACCTGTCAGTTTGACCTGCAGCCCACTGGGTTTGCGCAAGGGGTCTTGCACGATAACCCTTACTTGAAAAGGGACAAACCCTGTTGAACGCATACACAAAAAAAGTTTCAGATGAATCGCCCTTCACAGAAAATGCTGCAACCCGATGGTCTTGAAAGCTGGTTGCACCCCAAGCAGAATCCACTGATTATCAGCGGCCCATGCAGTGCAGAAAGTCACGAACAAGTTATGGCTACTGCGCGTCAGCTGCACGATACTGGGTTGGTTTCTGCTTTCCGTAGTGGAGTTTGGAAGCCCCGCACGCGCCCCGGCGCATTTGAAGGACACGGAGAGCGCGCCCTCCAATGGCTCCGGGAGGTTCACCAGGAGTTTGGCTTTCCCATTGCAGTAGAGGTGGCAACTCCGAAACATATTGAGGCCTGTCTGAAAGCTGGCATTCATATTTTGTGGATTGGTGCCCGCACCAGTGTAAACCCGTTTTCGGTGCAGGAGTTGGCCGAAGCGCTCAAAGGGGTAGATATCCCGGTTATGGTAAAAAACCCCCTGAACCCCGATTTGGCCTTATGGGCCGGGGTTATTGAAAGATTTTACATCAACGGTATCCGAAAAATTGCAGCAGTACACAGGGGGTTCAATACCTATGAAAAATCCAGGTTCAGAAACGAACCTCTTTGGAATATTCCCATCAGGCTGAAAAGCATGTTTCCTGAACTACCCGTCTTGTGCGACCCAAGCCATATTGCCGGTAGAAGAAGCCTCCTGCATGAAGTGGCACAACAAGCTTTGTTGCTGGATATGGATGGCTTGATGATTGAAGCCCATCACAACCCCCCTGAAGCCCTGACCGATGCAGCCCAACAACTCACACCAAAAAACCTTGTTTCACTCATTCAGAAACTCAAAATACCCGTTTCTCCCCCGCTTAATCCATGCATGGAACTGGAAAAACTAAGGAGCAAGATTGATGAATTCGACAGCCAGCTTATCAATATCCTGGCCATGCGCATGCAAATTGTAAATGAAATTGCACAATATAAAAAGGATTGCAAAATGACGGTTTTCCAGCTCAGAAGATGGAACACCATTATTGAAACAAGGCTACAGGAAGGGGTGCAAAAGGGGCTGAGTGAGCAGTTTCTTCGAAGCTTACTGGACCTTATACACAAAGAATCCATTGAATTACAATCAAAAATTATTACCTGACGGGCTCAACACCAGCATATTGCAAAATCATCGGATTGCATCAGGCACGGTTTTTTTTCCTGATAATCCCCAAAACATAAAAAATAACAAGTTAGATAAACTCAAATAATAGTCATGAGCAAAACACCCATTACATCTTTAGGCGAATTTGGTTTGATTGATCACCTAACCCGTAATATTACCCACTACCACAAAGAAACCCTAAAAGGGGTAGGAGATGACACCGCTGTTGCTGCATTTAGCAAAGAAGACCAGGTACTATTGACAAAAGACTTGCTTGTGGAGGGAGTCCACTTCAACACCATGTACACCCCTCTGAAGCACCTGGGCTACAAATCCATAGCAGTAAACCTTTCCGACATCTATGCCATGAATGGCACACCTACCCAGGTGATTATCGGTGTGGCTATCTCCAGCCGGTATACTGTGGAAGCCATGGAAGAGCTCTATGCCGGCATGAAGTTGGCCTGTGAAAAGTACAAGGTGGATATGGTGGGAGGAGACACCACCACCAGCGTGTCGGGGCTTACAATTTCGGTTACGGCAATGGGCAAAGTATCACAAAACAACATCACCTATCGCAGTGGTGCCAACACCGATGACCTGATTTGTGTAAGTGGCAACCTGGGCGGTGCCTATGCAGGCCTGCTGGTGCTGGAAAGAGAGAAAGAAGTATACAAAGCAAACCCCGGCGTACAACCCGACCTGAGTAAATACAACTACGTTCTCGAAAGACAGCTCAAGCCCGAGCCAAGAAAAGATATTACGGAAATTTTTTCCCGGCTGCAAATCACCCCCACAGCTATGATCGATGTTTCTGACGGCCTGGCATCCGAAATCCTGCACATTTGCAAATCTTCTAAAAAAGGTGCGGCCATCTACGAAGAAAAAATACCGGTAGATATGCAAACCGCAGGCGTGGGGCATGAGTTCGAAATTGACCCCACAACCCTTGCACTAAATGGCGGTGAGGACTATGAGCTACTATTTACAATCAGCCAGAAGGATTACGAAAAAATTAAAGACCTGGAGGACATTAGCATAATCGGGCACATTACCAATAATCCACAGCAAGCAGACCTGATAACAACCTCCGAAAATGTGGTACCCTTAAAAGCCCAGGGGTGGGATGCATTCAAAAAAGAGGAAGAATAAACGGTCCTTCCCCGACCATACAGGGTTAATAGCCACCAGGCATTGAATTTTGCCGGGACTTTGAGGCTACCCCACATACAAAAACAGAGTTTCACCATTTTATTCTTACATTTTGGCCAAAAAAAAGTATTACGTCGTTTGGGAAGGACATGAAACGGGTGTATTTGACAACTGGAAAGCCTGCGAGCGGGTTATCAAAGGATATCAGGGTGCCAAATACAAATCATTTCCCAACAAAGAGCAAGCCTGGCAGGCTTTTAACGAAGCATACTACGACCACGTTGGAAGCAATGCCAGGTCGTCAAAGCCCGCCAACCCCATGGCAGGTGGCGGCCCCATTTGGGATAGCATCTCGGTGGATGCTGCCTACAGCTCATCATCCAAACAGATGGAGTACCAGGGTGTGCATACCCGCCACAAAGATGTGTTTTTCAGGGTAGGACCTCTGCCCAAAGGGACCAACAATGTGGGAGAATTCCTGGCCATTGTACATGCACTGGCCCTTTGCAAACAAAAAGGCATCAAGCTTCCCATTTATACCGACAGCATGACTGCCATGGCATGGGTGCGCAATAAAAAAGCCAAAACAACACTCAAACAAGAGGCTGTCAACAAAAAACTTTTTGAGTATATGGAAAGGGCTGAAAACTGGCTTCACAATAATAGCTGGGACAATAAAATCCTTAAATGGGATACAGCCAACTGGGGGGAAATTCCGGCCGATTTTGGCAGAAAATAAACCGGTTTAAAAATATATGGTAGCCAGCAAAACAGGGGCAAACATGAGAGTAATACCACCCGGGTTATCAAAACGGGTGGAACGGTTATCCGATTGTATAAAATCGCCTCTCAACTCTATACCCAAACTCATCTTGTCGGTGAAAAAATATTCACTGCCAAAAGTGGCGCCGGCAAAAAGATCGGTTTTCAAATCATTGTCAGACTCCTCATCACCAAAAGGGAGCAAAACCATACTCCCCACCCTGAAACCAAAGTAGAGAGCAGGTTTCCCAATATGTGTATAATGCCTGGTAGCCACCCCAAGGGTAAAATCCAGCTCCTCCTGCACAAGTTGCAAAAAGAAGGTAGGTGCCACCACAAACCGGTTCGTATACCAGTAAGGAACCATCAATTCGGGGCTCCCTTCACGCAGAGCAACACTTAAACCCAGTTTGCCATCGTTGTATGCCTGGAATACAGCCGGATGTCGCTGCCCCTGACTCCAGGCGGCTGAGATGGATAAAAACAGGGCGAAAAAAATAAAGAAAAACGATTTTTGTATCATAGCATTCTTTTTTTACTACCCAAGCCACATCAGTTACTCAGACATTGTTATTGTCGATTACCTCCACAAATCCCAAACACCAATGGGCAGGTTTACCTAAAAATTCTTCTGTAAATCAAAACAAATACAATCTTAACTTTGCAGACCAAGCAAGATACTAAAAGATTTATGGATAGCAAAAAATGAAGCAGCAGGAGGGATAAAAAAAGCGCTGCAGTTTTACCTGACAGCGCTTTTTTGAGGATTTACGTGGTACCACCCGGAATCGAACCAGGGACACACGGATTTTCAGTCCGTTGCTCTACCAACTGAGCTATGGTACCCCGTTGTTTTGCAGTGCAAATTTACGTAAACATTTTTAAATGACAAGTTGTTTTTATTACTTTTGATGAAATTTTTCTTTGATAAAATGGTTATAGTCTTATAATCAAACAATAAAGGCATAAAATAATTGCATGAACCTGGTCATTGATGCTGGTAACAGCTTCACCAAAGCAGCCCTTTTCAAAAAAGGTGAAATTGTGGACACCTGGAAAGTGGCATCATCCGGGCTGGATGAATTGGGAAAAATCCCATCACAGTTCACCATTGACGCTGCTATCATTTCGGATGTTTCCAATGTAACACAAAGGCTGGCACCTATGCTGAAAACTTTCAGCAGAGTTATCCAAATGAGTGCCCAAACACTTACACCACTCAAACTCTCTTACACCAGCCCCGAAAGTCTGGGATCGGACAGGCTTGCAGCTGCTGTATGTGCTTCACACCTTTGGCCCGGTCATCCTGTTTTGGCGATACAGGCAGGAACCTGTATAACCTATGAGCTTGTCACACAAAACAGAGATTATCAGGGAGGTGCCATTTCGCCCGGTACCGATATGCGTTTCCAGGCAATGCATAATTTCACGGCCAAACTACCGTTAGTTAAAAAAGAACAAATAAATTTTCTCACAGGAACAAACACAAATGATTGTATTTTATCAGGCGTAGTCAACGGATGTATTGCTGAAATTGATGGCATAATCGACCAATACAAAGAAACCTATCCGGAATTAAAGATCGTTATGGGGGGAGGTGATACATTTTTTTTTGATAAAAAGCTAAAAAATAGGATATTTGCAGTCGAAAATTTAGTTCTTCGGGGATTAAATATAATCTTAGACCATAACTTAAATGTCAAAAACCACTAGAACAACAAGAAGCGTAAAGATTTATACCATACTTATGCTGGTATTACCCTCTTTATTTATTTTACCCACAACCAGTTACGGACAAAACACCATCAACTCCCCCTACTCTATGTTTGGACCGGGAGAGGTGAAAGGCAATGAATACTTCAGAAATATGTCGCTGGGAGGAATTTCACAGGGGTTTCGCAGCAATGTGAGTGTAAACTATCTGAACCCTGCCTCTTACACAGCCATAGATTCGTTGTCATTCGTAGTGGATGCCACAGTCTTTTCACACATTTACCAGCAAAACATACATGATATGGAGCAGCAGAGCACCTTTTCTGCTCTTGGCAATATAAACTTCGCCTTTCCCCTAAACCGCTGGTGGAGAGTTGCGGCAGGTTTGCTTCCTTACTCACAGGTGGGCTACCATATTTCCGACTTCAGTGAAGACCCCATTACAGGTAGAGTAAACTATACCTACAATGGGAGTGGGGGAATCAACCAAGTATATATGGGACACGGATTCAGACTTTCACGTAACTTATCGGCAGGTTTGAATGTTTCTTATTTGTTTGGCAAAACAGAGGACAACCGGATAGCTTCTTCTGACAGCACTGGCTTTTACAGAACTGCCTGGAACTATACCGACGATATCGATGGGGTTATGTTCCATTTTGGGCTCCAGTGGATGCACCAATTCAGTGAACAACGTAATATAACTCTGGGAGCAAGCTATACGCCATCCACCGACTTGCAGTTAAAACAAACACGGTACGTGGTGAGAGACTTGCCCGGAGTAACCGGTATTGACACCCTGGATACCAGGGCAGGTGAATCGGGTGACATGCACATTCCGGCCGCTTTGGGAGCAGGAGCTTTTATGCAGTTCAACGACCAGTGGGGTGCAGGTCTTGACATGCAGTACCAGGAATGGAGCGCATACGCTACGCACGATCAATCACACAACCTCAACGATGGTTATCAGGTGAGGGCCGGGGCTATATATAACCCCCCAGTGGAAACCTATTCAGGTTTCCTCAGCAGATGGGAGTACAGAATGGGAGCCAGGTTTGGCCAATCTTTCCTAAAACTGGACGACCCCACTGGCAACGAACAAAGCTTTGATGAGTTTGGCATAAGTTTTGGTTTTGCTGTACCTGTAAGAAGATCAAGGTCGGGGCTTAACTTTGGTTTTGAATACTCGGTTAGGCAGGCAAACCACTCCGACATGATTGATGAAACCTTTTTCCGGTTTAACATAGGTCTTAATATTTACGAAAGATGGTTTGTGAGACGAAGATTCTTTTAAAAAACCATAATTACAACATTTAATTAACCAATACACAAAAATGAAAACAACAAAGATTTTAGCATCGGCTATTTTGGTTGGTCTTTTCATGATCCAGGCGGGCTTTGCGTCTCAAACAGCAACTGCCAGTTTAAACCTTGGGCATATGGATTATGTTTACCACACAGATTCCGAAACCCACTGGACCACGGCAACACCTCCCCAGTCCAAGTATGGAGACACCCCCGAAGACAGTATTCAGTGTGTAAGAAACCTCTCTCTTTATGCCGAATACTACAACCAAAGAAACTTTAATCTGGCCTATGAACCCTGGAGAAAAGTTCTGGAGCTTTGCCCACAGGCCAGTCAAAATACTTATATCAGGGGTGTGGTGCTGATAAAAATGAAATACAACGAAGAAACGGACCCCATCAGAAGAGAAGCATGGATTGACACCCTAATGATGGTATACGACAAAAGAGTTGACCACTTTGGAAGGGAGGGTTTTGTTACCGGACGAAAAGCTGTTGATTTATACCAGCTTCGTCCCAACAACATTCAGGAGATACATGAACTCTCCAGCAAGTCTATCGAAATGGAAGGCAATAACTCCCAGGCGGATGTTTTGCTTATTAACATGCAGTCACTCATCAAGCTTACAGAGGCGGGAGTCAAGCCGGAAGAGGAAGTTCTCAGAAACTATGATGTAGTAATGGACATTATTGACTACAATCTGGAGCACAACCCTGGTGACAAGCGTTTTTTTGAACCGGCCAAAGAGAATATTGACAGAATGTTCAGACCATTTGCATCCTGCGAAAATATTGTTACTATCTTTCAGCCACGTTATGAAAATAACCCTGAAGATGTTGAGTTGCTAAGAAAAATCACCTCCATGCTGGAGGAGTCTGACTGCACCAAAGAAGAACTGTTTTACAACGCCACACGCAGTCTGCATGACCTGGAGCCCACTGCTAACTCAGCTTTCCTGATGGGACGTCTGGAATTAGAGGCCGAAAAGCATGAGCAAGCCGTTGAATTTTTCAGGCAGGCAGTAGACCTTTACGAAGATGATGAAGACAAGTTCAATGCGCTGATGCGTATGGCCGATATTACCTACCGCAACCTGAGAGAGTTTAGCCAGGCACGCACTTATGCCCTGGAGGCTTCAGGCCTTAATCCTGAAAACGGAAGGCCTTACATCCTCATAGGTGAAATGTATGCGGCAAGTGCAAGTGCATGTGGCGACGATGAACTTACCAAATCGGTGGCTTACTGGGCGGCAGTGGACAAATTCATCCAGGCTCGCAATGTGGACCAGGATCCCTCCGTACAGGAAAGAGCCAAGCAACTCATCGATACATACACTCAGTATTTCCCCAACAGGGAATTAACGTTCTTCCACGGTCTTGAAGAAGGCGACTCCTACAGGGTAGAATGCTGGATTAACGAAACTACCACAGTACGAACACGACAATGATACCCCGTGTAAAATATCATTTTAAAAGCATTGCCACCCTTTTGGGAGTGGCAATGCTTTTTTCATGTCAACCCGACCTGAAAACCATCGAAACCATTACTACCGAAGAAAATTTACCGGTAGAAACAGCCTCAGGCCTAAGAATCGTTTACAGCTCCCACGCCCAGATTCAAATGACTATGGAGGCTCCCACTATGGAAAGATTCGAGGGCGAGGAGCCCTATATGGAATTCCCCGATGGCTTCCTAATGATATTTTATGATGAAAACATGCAGGAAAACTCAAGGATTTCTGCCGAATATGCCATTCAATATGAAAAGGATGAGCTGATCGATGCCCGCAAAAATGTGGTTGTTGAAAATTTAGAAAACAATGAAAAGCTAAACACCGAACAGCTTATCTGGGACCAAAATAACGAACGAATTTATACGGAAAAATTTGTAAAAATTACGACAGAAGAGGAAGTGCTTTATGGGGATGGTTTTGAATCAGATGACCGTTTCACAACCTGGCACATTAAAAAGCCCCGGGGTACTTTTTATGTGGAAACAGGGCAGACCACCCGGGAAAGTGATTCTGCACCACAACCCCAAATCGAATAAGATTCAGAAGATACTGTTGGATGATAACTTTTCCGGAAAGTTCATCATCTACTCAAACAAAAAAACAAACAACCTGCAAACACGGTCATGGACATTTTTTCAATTATCATTTTAAGCCTTTTGTTATCAGCCTTTTTTTCGGGCATGGAAATAGCCTATGTAACGGCCAATAAGCTTAAAGTAGAGGTTGATAAGAAAAGTGGTGGCTTTTCGGCCAAAATCCTCTCGCGGTTTACCAAGTCTGACTCAGGCTTTATTTCAACCATGCTGGTGGGAAACAACATTGCCCTGGTTATCTATGGTATTGCGATTGCAGTGGTACTCGAAGGCTTCCTCATACGCGCCTTGCCCCTCCCCTTACAAAGCGATTTTGTCATCCTGTTATTGCAAACCATCATATCTTCTATTATTATTTTGTTTTTTGCTGAATTTATTCCCAAAACCTTGTTTCGCATCAAGGCCAACAGCCTGCTTAATTTTTTCGCCATACCCCTTTATTTCATTTATTATATCCTGTACCCCATTGTTTTCATCACCCTGGGCATATCCGATTTTATCCTGGAGCGCATTTTTAAGATGAAGATGGTGGATAAGCCCAAAACCTTTGACAGCGTTGATATCGACAACTTCCTGCGTGAATTTGGTGAGGATGACCCCCAATCATCTAAAGAGAGTATCGAAATGCAAATCTTTCGAAATGCCATTGAGTTTCCCGACATCAAACTCAGGGAAAGTATGATTCCCCGTACCGAAGTAGTGGCATTGGAAGAAAGTGAGCCCCTGGAAAAGTACAGGCAAAAGTTTTCCGAAAAAGGACTTTCAAAAATCCTTATCTACCGTCAAAACATTGATAATGTAGTGGGCTATGTGCATGCCTTTGACTTCTTCAAAAAACCCAAAGACATTCAAAATATTATCCGCCCGGTGATGTTGGTACCCGAGGCTATGCATGTCAACAAACTTCTAAAGAATTTTATCCAGCAAAGAAAAAGTATTGCGGTGGTAGTGGATGAATTTGGAGGTACAGCCGGGTTGATTACCATTGAAGATATCATGGAGGAAATTTTTGGAGAAATTGATGATGAGTATGATACCGACAACCTGGTTGAAAAGAAACTTTCGCAAGATGAATACTTGTTTTCAGCCCGCACCGAAATCGATTACCTCAATGAAAAGTACGATTTCCACCTGCCCGAATCAGATGAGTATGAGACACTGGGAGGCCTAATCATTAATCAACACGAAAGCATCCCCGACAAAAACGAGGTGATTACTATCAGGGATTTCGAGTTTAAAATCAGCCAGGTAAGTGAAAAAAGGATTGAGCTGGTCATCTTGAAAATAAAAGAACAAACAAAGCAATAGAACGTTGCCCAGGGGCGCATAAAGGCATAGTAAAATTATTAACAATAACAAACAAGGGTTTTAAAATTTCTACTACCTTTGCACTTCAATTTAAAATAAGTAAATCAGAATCAAGAATAAACAAACATTATGGCTGTAATAGGAAAAATAAGAAGTTATTCCGGTCTGCTTATCGCAGTAATTGGTATTGCTTTGGCTGCTTTTGTGCTGGGCGATTTTATGGGTTATGGACCAACGGGTCAGCAAGACCTTGAAGTAGGTTCCGTTGAGCGAACCAAAATCATGTATCCCGAATTTGAAAGCAGAGTAGCCCAGCAAACAGAAAACTGGCGTAACCAAACAGGGAACCAGAATGTGGGTTCCCGCGAAGCATTCCAAATCAGGCAACAGGTATGGAACCAAATGCTCAGGGAAATATTACTTGCAAATGAATTCGAAAAACTGGGCATCTCTGTTTCCTCAGATGAGTTAACAGAGCTGGTTATTGGTGATGACCCCCACCCTGCTGTATTGCAAAGCTTCTCCAACCCCCAGGATGGCTCCTTTGATCCACAAACAGTCGTTGAGTTTATCCAAAATCTCAATATGATGGAACCCTCCATGCAAAACCAGTGGTTTATGCTGGAGGATTATATCCGTGAAGAAAGAAAAGAAACCAAGTATCACAGCCTCATACAAAAAGGATTTTACCTGCCTGAAGCCCTTGCAAGTGCCGACTATCAAAACAAAAATGCGTTTGCCGACTTCCGTGCCGTGGTAAAAAGATACAACCAGATTGACGACACCCTGGTAGATATTTCCAACAGGGAGTTGCGCAATACATATGACGATCATAAATATAAATTTGAAAGAGAAAAATCACGCGATTTGGAGTATGTGGTATTCCCCATCCACCCTTCTGAACTGGACCGTGAAAACGCTAAAAATGAAATTGAAAGGCTAAAGCTGGAGCTGGCCGAAACCGACAATGTAGAAAGCTTTATCAACGCCAACTCCGACCAACGTTTTGACCCCAATTTTTATGCACAGGAAGAGCTCTCTCCCCAGATTGACAGCCTGATGTTCAATGCCGAAGAGGGAACAATTTACGGTCCCTATGAGGAGGACAATGCTTTTGTGGTGGCAAAACTCAATGAAATTCAATTCCGTCCCGACTCCATGCAGGCTTCGCACATTCTTGTTTCACACCAGATGTCCCAGTCGGCCAGTCCGGAAACCACACGCACCCCTGAAAGGGCAAGTGAGCTTGCCGACAGCCTGTTAAATGTTGTCAGAAATGCACCCGGAAGGTTTGACCAGTTGGCCATTGAGTTTTCCGATGACCCCTCTGCCATGGGCAACCAGGGTGATTTAGGATGGTTCCCCGATGGTGCCATGGTGCCGGCCTTCAATGAGGCAGTTCTGGAAAACCCGGTAAACAGCTTTACCGTGGTGGAGTCTGAATTTGGTTTCCATGTAATCCACATTACCGGTAAATCTCCGGAAAGCAAAAAAGTACAGGTTGCTTTGCTGACGCGCGATATTGTATACAGCAATCAAACATTCCAAAGGGTTTACGGTGAGGCAAGTGCTTTTGCATCAGATGTCAGAGATAATGATGATTTTGATGCTGTGGTAGAAGATCATGGACTAAGCAAACGAGTAGCAGACAATGTGCGCCCCATGGATAATACCATCCCGGGGATAGACCAACCCAGAAATATCATTCAGTGGGCCTTTGGTGACCGCAC
>SLQX01000061.1 GCA_007131245.1 Bacteroidales bacterium | reverse complement strand
CACTGGGGGTTTCATGCCTGGGGCATATATGCTTTGGTAGGGATGTCACTGGCGTTTTTTACCTTTAATAAAAAGTTACCGCTGACCATTAGTTCTGTATTCTATCCGCTGATTGGTGAAAAGGTACATGGTAAATGGGGAAAGTTGATCAATGTATTGGCCGTGGTGGCAACACTCTTTGGGCTTGCCACTTCACTGGGGCTGGGTGTTCAGCAGGTTAGTGCCGGATTAAACCACCTCACCGGGCTATCCGATACTACCAACATGCAGGTGTTGTTGATTGCACTCATTACACTGGCCGCCACGGCTTCTGTTGTGGCTGGGCTAAATCACGGTGTCAAGCGCCTGAGCCAAATGAATATTTTTATCGGAGCTTTTTTCCTGCTGTTTATGCTGATTGTGGGGCCCACCCTATTTATTTTCAGTTCATTTGTGCAGAATACAGGTTCCTATTTACAAAATTTTTTCTATTTAAGTTTCTGGACTGAAACTTACTCGCAGTCTGACTGGCAAAAAAGCTGGACGGTGTTTTACTGGGCCTGGTGGATCAGTTGGTCTCCTTTTGTAGGGATGTTTATTGCCCGTATTTCACGTGGCAGAACCATCAGGGAGTTTATTCTTGGAGTACTTATTGTACCCACCATTCTTACATTCTTATGGCTGTCGGCTTTTGGCGGTTCAGCACTTTACCTCGAACTGAATGGACTGGCCGACATTACCACGGCTGTTCAGAGTAATGTGGCTACCTCTCTCTATGAACTATTGTCCCATTTCCCCATTGGAGCCTTTACATCCCTTGTGGGAATTATTTTGGTTACCAGCTTTTTCGTAACCTCTTCCGACTCCGGTTCTCTTGTGATTGATAGTTTAACAGCAGGCGGAAAACTGGATGCTCCTGTTGCTCAGAGGGTGTTTTGGGCAATGACTGAAGGAGGCGTTGCAGCCGTGTTGCTTATCGGGGGTGGCCTGGGAGCTTTGCAGACCGCTGCAATTACTACCGGTTTGCCTTTTACTATTATTTTGATCATTATGACCTACAGCCTTACAAAAGGTCTTAGTCAGGAACACATGATGTTGATGAAGATTGATCTCGAAAAGGAAAGAAAATCTTACAAAGATATTATTGCCGATGTAATCAGTAAACGAGATAAAAAAACCAATAAATAAAGATGAGCTATGTTTAAATTTGATAATATGTTGATATGCCTTGATTTAACCGATATGGACGAGGCTTTGATTAGTTACACCAATTTTGCTGTGGATACATTTAAGCCTAAAAGGCTCACCTTTATCCATGTGATGGATTCTTATGATATACCCGATGAACTGGCCGACGATTTGGAGCATGATCATCGCCCACTTGATGAAATGATCAGGGAAGAGATAGAAGAGAAAGTTAATGCTGTTTTCGCCAAGCAAGATATGATTAAACCAGAAATTGTTTTGGAAACCGGCTTAACCACCGAAAAGATTATCCAGTTTGCCCGAAAGAACAAAACCGATTTGGCCATTATGGGTAAAAAGGTGGGATATGTTGGGCAGGGTGCTGTGGTGAGAAATATCGTTGGGTTAATTCCTTCTTCTGTATTATTGATTAGTGAAACTACACCTTATCAGATTGAAAAGGTTTTAGTGAGAACCAATTTTGCCAAGCCTTCTTTCGTTGCCTGGAATATGGCCAAAGAAATAGCGGGATATACCAACGCTGAAATTGAATTTCACCATGTTTACAAATTGCCCTATAATTATTTTCCGGAGCAATCACCACAGGCACAGCAAAAACTCAAAAAGAAAATTTCACCCTACATTGAAAAGCAATTCAAGAAGTTTGTTAGCAAGTATAAAATCACCGATAATCCCGGATTTGATTTTTCTTTGAACATGAAAGATGATGAAGCACAGTCTTTGTATAATTATGCTGTCAGGAACAATATAGATTTGTTGATAACAGGTACCCGGTTGAAGTCAAAACTGGCCAACATCCTTCTGGACAGTACTTCTGAAAAACTTGCAGGCGCCGGAAAAAATATTCCTGTACTCATTGTAAAGGATACCAAAGAGTCGGTAGGCTTTTTAAAAGCATTGTTTGACTAAAACAGCTCTTATAAAACATCCATGCCAATGTCAGGGTATTATTCATGCCCTATGTTCTCTGGTTTGGATGAGAGGAAAGAATCAGTTTCATCGATTACCTAACAAAAAACATAATGAGATGAAAGTATTTAAGAAATTATCCTTTGTATTTTTAGCTATTTGGATGGTGTCCTGCGCAGGTCCAACCACCACTGACATTGAAGATCCTGGTGAGGTAATGATTGTTTATACAGACTGGGCTGAAAGTATTGCCATGACTTATATGGCACAGGTTCTCATAGAACGTCATATTGGATACGATGTGGTGTTGAAACTAAATGATGTGGATGAAGTTTTTGCTGAAATTGCAGCTTCTGAAGCAGATGTTTTTTTGGACGCCTGGCTTCCGGCAACGCACATTGAATATCTTGAGATGTATGAGGGTAGCTTTGAAGATTTGGGCCCCAATTACAGAAATGCCCGTACAGGTTTGGTGGTGCCCGATTACATGGATATGCAAAGTATTGATCAAATGAATGAGTATTACCCCGGGGGGCAAATAGCAGGGATTGACAGCACAGCAGGTATAATGCGCAGTGCTTTTATTGCCCTGGATATGTATGACCTGGAAAATGAGCTCATGGTATTATCGGATGCAGAGATGTCAGAACGTCTGGAAGAGGCCATAAAAAGGAGGCAGGATATCGTTGTAACCGGATGGGAGCCCCATTGGTTGTTTCACCGTTATGATCTTCGATATTTGGAGGATCCCCATAATGTATTCATGGAAACCGAGGATATTCATACCATTGCGCGCAATGGTTTTTCGGAGGAGCACCCCCATCTGACCGAGTTTTTCCAAAGGATGGTTTTGTCAGAAAAAAAGATGAACGAGTTGCTCTATGAAATGAAACTGGAGCCCGATGCCCTGGAGGGTGTTAAAAACTGGATTCGCAAAAACGAATTTACCGTTAACCAGTGGACCCGTGGGTTGGGAACCGAGCGAGAGAAAATAATGTAAATTGATATCATAAAGCCTTGCATGTGCACATGCAAAGCTTTTTAGAATTTGGATATGGTAAAACCCGGAAATTATAACACCCTTGAGGTTGCCAAAGAGGTTGACTTTGGCTTGTACCTGGATGGGAAAGAGTTTGGTGAAATACTACTACCTCAAAAATGGGTGCCTGAAGGTATTAGCCCCGGCGATATACTGACGGTATTTATTTATTTTGACTCCCAGGGCAGGCCCATTGCCACCACCATGAAGCCCAAAGCTGTTGCAGGGGAGTTTGCCTTGCTGGAAGTGACTGATGTTACCAAGGTGGGGGCCTTTTTAGACTGGGGGTTGGAAAAAGATTTACTGCTGCCTTTCAGGGAACAAATAGATCCTGCGAATAAGGGTGACCAATGCCTGGTATATATCCTTGTTGATCCAAAAAGCAAAAGACTGATAGCTTCGGCGCACCTGGAAAGATTCCTTGACCTGGAGCCTGCCGATTATGAAACCGGCCAGCAGGTGGATATTATTGTATGGCAGGTTGGGGATATTGGATACAAGGCTATCATCAATCAAAAACACCAGGGATTGCTTTACTCCAATGAAGTTTTTCGTGCTATTTCGCCTGGCCAGTCTATGAAAGCATACGTTTCGCAAATCAGACCGGACGGAAAAATTGACCTGTTACTTGATAAGCCCGGGCATGAGAAAATTGATGGATTGTCACAAAAGGTTCTGGATGTGCTTGATGACAACCAGGGATATCTGCCCTTTCATGACAAAAGCCCCGCTGAAGAAATATACCGTGTTTTTCACATGAGTAAGAAAAATTTCAAAAAAGCCCTGGGGACGCTTTATAAACAAAAGCAAATTGTACTGGAAGATAACGGTTTTAGAAAAAGTAACTTTTAAGTAGGTTATAAAATTCCGTTTATCAAGGACTAAAAAAAACAACAGCCCCCGGCGTTTTTACAAATGCCGGGGGCTGCTTGTGTGTGTTACAATTGTAATTGCAATTTATTGCAGGATTTCAAGGTTTGTAAACATGCGACTCAATGCTTATGTTTTAATTCTGTTTATTTTTCTTTCCCCTTGCTGGCAATTTTGCTAAAAATATATTTTTCCAGCTCCACAATAATAAATACCATCAGCCCAGCCAAAATGGGGTATAGCCATAGCTTACCTTCAATGGGCTGGGTTTCAAAAAAGGTATTCATGAAAGGAACGTAAACAAATAGTGCCTGCAGTATTATGAGTCCGCCGGCTGCGATAAAAGCAAACCGGTTATTGAAAAAACCTTTACCCAGACTGGGGAGCTTTATACGGCGACAATTGAATAAATAAAACAGCTGTCCTGCCACAAGGGTATTGACTGCAAGCGTTCGGGCAAGGGTTTCATCACCAAACTCATTGTTGATGTAATTAAACATACCCAGCGTGAAACCGCCAATGAGAAATGAAACAAAAATAATCCTCCAGACAAAATGTTTGCCCAGGATGGGTTCATTGGATTTCCGTGGGGGTCTTTCCATGACATTATCTTCCATGGGTTCAAAGGAAATGGCCAGGGCCAGGGTGACAGCAGTTACCATGTTTACCCAAAGAATTTGTGCCGGAGTGATGGGCATCACAATTCCCAGTAAAATGGCTGTCATCAAGACAAGAGATTCGGCTCCGTTGGTGGGTAAAATAAACAGCAAAGCCTTTCGGATGTTATCATAAACGGTACGCCCTTCCTCAATGGCGTTGACAATGGAGGCAAAGTTGTCATCAGCTAAAACCATTTCCGATGCATCTTTGGAAACTTCTGTTCCTTTAATGCCCATTGCAATACCAATGTTGGCTTTTTTCAGTGCAGGGGCATCATTTACACCATCGCCTGTCATGGCCGATAATCTGCCATTTTCCTGGAGAGCACTCACAAGTCGTAATTTATGCTCGGGACTGGTGCGTGCGTAAACATCATACTCATCTACCACCTCACGCAATCTTTCATCACTCATCTCCTCCAGTTCCTTGCCGGTGAGGGCTTTCTCACCGTCTCCTATCCCTATCTCCTTACCAATGGCTTTGGCCGTGATGGCATGGTCGCCGGTAATCATTTTTACATTTACCCCTGCTTCCTTACACTCTTTAATGGATGCAATGGCCTCATCGCGCGGTGGATCAATGATACCGATTACCCCCAGGAAAACCTTGTTTTTCTCCAGGTCATCTTTTTCCAGCTCCGTGCGATTACCGTCTGTTTCGTTGAAAGCTGCTCCCAACAATCTTTGGCCATTGGCTGCCACCTCTTCCATTTTTTTATCCCAGTAATCACGATCAAGATCCTTGGGGCCATCTTCTGTAAGCTGCTTGGTGCACATGTCCAGCACTCGCTCAGGTGCACCGGTCATGAACACATACCTCTTATCATCAACCTCGTTAAGGGTTGCCATATACTTGTGATCCGATTCAAAGGGGATGCTGTCTATTCTTTCGGGCTTAAAGTCTTTTAACCCCCCTTTATAACTCAGGGTAAGCAGAGCTCCTTCTGTGGGTGTGCCGGTGAGCTTCCAGTTGCCCTGTTCATCTTTACTCACTTCAGAGTTGTTGCTAATTCGGATGGTTTGTAAAAGTTTCCATAAAACGGATTCCTTTTCAGGGTCAACTTCTTTTTCCTGGTAAAGAATTTTTCCTTCTGGTTTGTAACCGGTTCCTTCCACAGTGAACTCTTTTTCGGCTGTCACAATAGATTTGGCAGTCATTTCATTGCGGGTAAGTGTTCCGGTTTTGTCTGAGCATATAACATTGACCGAACCCAGGGTCTCCACCGAAGGCAGTTTTCGGATAATAGCATTGCGTTGTGCCATTCGCTGCACTCCAATGGCCAGGGTGATGGTCATAATGGCGGGTAACCCTTCAGGAATTGAAGCCACAATAAGGCCTATGGCGGCCAAAAACAGCTCGTCAAGGGAGTAGTCGCGGAAAAAATAACCAAAGGCAAAAAAAGCAGCTGTAACGCTTAGGATAACTACCGAAAGCCATTTGCCGAATTTTTCAATCTGCTGTAACAGCGGGGTGGTAATGTCCTCCACATTGGAGATCATTTCGTTGATCTTGCCAATTTGGGTTTGGGCTCCTGTGTTTACTACAACTCCTTGTGCTTTACCATAGGTAACCACAGTGCCTGAAAAGGCCATGGATGTTTGATCTCCTATGATAGCTGATTCATCAACTTTTTCGGTATTTTTTTCTACGGCAGTGGATTCCCCCGTCAGGGGTGACTCTTCCATACGCAGGTCTTTGGATTTGAACAGCCGCAAGTCAGCAGGTATTTTATCCCCTGACTTGATCAATACCACATCTCCTGGTACAAGCTCTTCAGCATCAACGGTTTGTTTTTTGCCGTTGCGGATCACCACGGCTTCCAATGAAAGCATCTTACGGATACTTTCAAGGGCCTTTTCGGCTTTGCCTTCCTGGATAAATCCAATCATGGCATTGATGATAATCACTGCAAGGATTACCCATGTATCAATCCAGTGTTCCATCAGCGCGGTAATGACAGCCGCAGCTATCAACACATAGATTAGTACGTTGTGAAACTGGGCCAATAACCGCATCCAGGCACTACGTTTTTTGCCCTGGGGAATTTCATTTTTACCATATTTCTGCTGCCGGTTCTTAGCTTCATCATTGCTAAGGCCGTCTCCTGTATTGGATTGTAACTCCTCAACTACTTTTTCGGCTTCCAGGGCATGCCACTTCTTTTCTGCTTGTTTTTCTTTCTTTGCTGCCATATCGTTGGTTATAATGAGTAATGGGGTTAATAGCTAATACAACCCTGGCGCACTTCAGGGTTGTATGACCACATTAACAATTCAATGTTTTAAGAAAACGAAATTACGTAAT
>SLQX01000089.1 GCA_007131245.1 Bacteroidales bacterium | reverse complement strand
ATTTTATACCTCCCTTTCTTTAAATTTAAAATAGCTGACCAGCAGGCAGAATGGGGCCATTATTCCTGCAAAGAATATCCTGTTGATTAGTTTGAAGTTGCTTTCCAGCTGTAACTGCATCTCATGGTTAATTTCATTACCATCTAACAAAACACCCCCTGATCCAAAAATAGCCCAGGCACTTAGGCCTAGGATTATTCCCAAAAAAACATACAGCGCAAATAAGCTAAGAAGGGTTTTTAAGAAATTGTTTTTACGGAAATATACCGCACCCAGGAAAAACAAACTGTGTGCAACAATGTATTGGCCCATTAACTCCAGGTTACCTATGGAAAAGGGATTGAAAAAACTCCATTGCATCCCCCAAATCAGGTTGCTGAGGCCGTTGGCAAACAAAAGCACCAGATAGAGTATAATATTTGCTATCAGAATATAAGCTATGGAAGTAATGAACCAGTGGGAAAATAACTTTTCAATGGTGGTAGCTGGTAAGGTAAGAAAAAATTGACCACGAGCCGGGGTGTGAATTTCTTTAAACACACTGGAGGTGGTCATAAACCCAACAATGAAAATAAAAACTGATCCCAAAGAAGTTATTAAAGGGAAGTTAAAGCTACCTCCTGATGCATAGGCATTAATGAGTGATACCAGAAGTAAAACACCACTTAAAGCTCCCAGTCCGATAAGCCATGGTTTGTAATTCAGTACGAAGTATCTTTTTATCAGAAGGGTAAAACGTTGTGCTGAAAATTGATTGATAGATTCCATATTTCTTTTTTTTTATAAAACCTGGTTAATAGATTGAGGGTCTTTGATGATGGCATTGAAAAGTAATTCCAGATCGATGGCCGTATCATGGCCCGAATTTTTGTAAATGGCTGCTTTTCCGCCCAGAACATCTTCGGCATAGATATATTCCTCCGCTGTTCCCTCTTTAATTTTGCCAAAAGCTAGTTTGTTTCCAATGTCCATAATATTATGCTGGAAAATAATCTGCCCATCATCCAGTACGATCACATGGTCTATGAGGCTTGCAAGATCGCGCACCTGGTGCGTGGAAATGATAATACACTGATCTTCAGTGGAAGCAGCTGCCATTATCCGCCGAAACTGGCTTTTGGAGGGTATATCCAGCCCATTGGTGGGCTCATCCATCAACAATACATTGGTTTGGGTGGCCAAACCAAAAGCTATCAGGAACTTTTTCTTTTGACCATAGGAATAGGCGGTAAGGTTTTTATCGTTGGAAATCTCAAATTCCTGGAGGTATTTGTCCAAAATGGTGCGATCAAATCTTGGGTAAAAAGGGGCATGCAAATCAACAAATGTGTCAATTTTTACCGCAGGGAGTACAAACTCTTCGGGAATGACATAAATATTGGCAAGGATTTCCGGAAGCCGCATTTGTACATTCTTTTCAAAAATGAGACATTCCCCATTTTTGGGGAAGAGTAGTCCGGCAATATGCTTGAGCAGAGTGGTTTTGCCGGCGCCATTCATACCGAATAGTCCATAAATACTACCAGATTGTAGCTCCAGGTTAAGGTTCCGGAACAGTACCTGGTTTTTTTTGTACCCAAATGACAGGTCTTTAATTTGTATCATAGTTTATGTGTTTATTATATTACTACTGTATTACGTTTCTAATACACTGCAAATCTAATATAGTAAATTGTAAAAACCAAATATTTTTGAAAAAAAAATCAAAAAAAAAGCCTCCCGAAAGGGGAGGCTTTGGCAAATACTGTTAAAATCAGTGATTTATGCCTTTGAGAAATCCATAGCCGCGTAGCGTTTGTACATGTTGTAACGCCATTTTGCATTCTCTTCGGCACTCTTGAAGAGCTCTGTTGCCTCTTTGGGGAATGCTTTTTTGAGAGAGCTGTAGCGAACTTCACTGGCAAGGAAATCCTGGAATTGATTCCAGTCAGGTTCTTTTGAGTCCAGTTGGAAGGGGTTTTTCCCTTCAGCTTCCAGCATGGGGTTGTATCTATACAACTGCCAGTAACCTGCCTCTACGGCATCTTTTGTCTGTTGCTGGGTTTTGCCCATTCCTTGTCTCAAGCCGTGGTTGATACAGGGTGAATAAGCAATCACAACAGAAGGACCAGGATAAGCTTCCGCCTCGCGTATCGCTTTGAGGAACTGATTTTGGTTAGCACCCATTCCCACCTGGGCTACGTAAACATATCCATAACTCATGGCCATAAGTCCAAGGTCTTTTTTACGTACGCGCTTACCTGCCGCGGCAAACTTAGCTATTGCCCCAACCGGGGTAGATTTGGAGGCCTGTCCCCCGGTATTGGAGTAAACCTCAGTGTCCATCACCAACAAATTAATGTCATCACCTGAGGCAATTACGTGGTCAACACCGCCGAAACCTATATCATAAGCCCAGCCGTCACCACCAAATACCCATACAGATTTTTTTACCAGGTATTGCTCCAGTGCCAGGATATCTTTGGCTATTTGGTTGTTCTCGTTTTTGAGCACAGCAACAACTTTTGCAGATGCTTCTTTGGACTTATCTGCATCTTCTTTGGTATCCAGCCAACCTTGGAAAGCTTCTTTGGTTTCGGCTTTCATATCGTCAGCTTCCATGCCGGTTTGCATAAACCTGGCAATTCTTTCGCGGATTTTACCTACACCGGTAGCCATACCAAAACCGTATTCAGCATTGTCTTCAAAGAGGGAGTTGGCCCATGCAGGTCCGTGCCCGTCTTTATTTACGGTATAAGGAGTAGCAGGGGCAGAACCACCATAGATGGAAGAGCAACCTGTAGCGTTGGCAATCATCATGCGATCTCCGTAAAGCTGGGTAATAAGCTTAATGTAGGGTGTTTCACCACATCCGGCACATGCACCACTAAACTCAAACAAAGGCTGTGCAAACTGGCTGTTTTTCACCGTCTGCTGCTTGTTGGCCAGGTCGTCTTTATACGTTACATTATTGATAATGGTGTCCCAGCGATCATTTTCATGCATCTGCGATCCAAGGGTTTTCATTTCCAGTGCTTTGGTGGGTGCCGGACAAACGTCCACACAGTTTCCACAACCCGTGCAATCCAGTGGACTTACCTGCATACGGTACTTGTATCCAGCCAGTTTTCCTTTTTTGATCTCGATGACGGGGGTATCCTCACCAATTTTCTTCATCTCTTCATCATCCATCAGGAAAGGACGGATAACAGCGTGAGGACATACATAGGCACACTGGTTACATTGAATACAGTGTTCGAGCTGCCACTCAGGCACGTGTACTGCAATACCACGTTTTTCATAAGCTGTGGTTCCTGCAGGGAATGTTCCGTCTTCTCTGTCCAGGAATGCACTTACCGGAAGGCTATCCCCTTTAAGACTGTTGATGGGGTAAACCATGTCTTTGATAAAGTCAGGCACATCGGTTCGCTCAGCAGCAGGTTTCACATCAAGGTTCTTCCAGTCAGCCGGAACCTCTACTTTAATAACCTCACCACCTTTATCAACTGCAGCATTGTTCATGTTTACAATTTCTTCACCCTTCATGCCGTAGGACTTCTGAATGGCTTGTTTCATCTCTTTCACAGCCTGGTCATAGGGAATTACCTCTGTAACTTTAAAAAATGCAGATTGCATAATGGTATTAGTGCGATTACCCAGACCAATTTCTTCTGCAATGACGGTTGCATTGATAATATAAAACTGAATATCATTCTCAGCCAAATATTTTTTCATATGATCGGGCAACTGTTTCTTGGTTTCTTCAGCATCCCAAATGGAGTTCATCAGGAAGATACCACCTTTTTTGAGCCCTTTGAGCATATCGTACTTTTGCAAATAAGAAGGTACGTGGCATGCTACAAAATCAGCTGAGTTTACAAGATAGGGTGAACGAATGGGGGAATCACCAAAACGAAGGTGCGAAACAGTAATACCACCTGACTTTTTGGAGTCATAGCTAAAGTATCCCTGTGCAAACTTGTCGGTTGAATCTCCAATAATCTTGATGGAGTTTTTGTTGGCACCTACAGTACCGTCAGAACCGAGTCCGAAGAACTTAGCAGCGTAATTTTCTTCAGGAGATACATCCACCTCTTCTTTCAGGGGCAACGATTTGAAGGTTACGTCGTCGTTGATACCAACGGTAAACTGGTTCTTAGGCTCGTTTTGCTTGCTGTTTTCATAAACAGCGATAATATGTCTTGGGGTGGTGTCTTTAGAACTTAAGCCATAACGTCCACCATATACTTCAGGAGCCTTTTCTTTACCGTAATACAATTCACGTAGGTCCATGTAAAGGGGATCACCGTTGGCTCCGGGTTCTTTGGTGCGGTCTAAAGCTGTGATACGTTTCACGGTATCAGGCATTACCTTAAGCAGGTATTTGGCTGAAAATGGTCTGTATAGATGAACGCTAACCAGTCCGACTTTTTCGCCTTTGGCAGTGAGGTAATCAATGGTTTCTTTGATGGTTTCAGTGATAGATCCCATGGCAATGATTACATGCTCGGCATCGGTTGCTCCATAGTAGGTAAAAGGGTGGTATTCACGGCCGGTTATCTTTGTAATTTCCTGCATATATTCTTCCACCATGTCAGGCAGTACATCATAAAAGCGATTAGCCGCCTCCCTTGACTGGAAGTAAATGTCGGGGTTTTGTGCTGTACCGCGGGTAACCGGGTGCTCAGGGTTAAGTGCACGGTCGCGGAATTCCTGGAGTGCTTTATAATCAACCAGCTCTTTAAGAACCTCCTGATCGCATGCTTCAACTTTTTGTATTTCGTGTGAAGTACGGAATCCATCAAAGAAATGCAAGAAAGGAACTCTTGATTTGATAGCTGCAAGATGCGCAATGGGGGCAATATCCATAATTTGCTGTGCACTTCCTGTGGCCAGCATGGCAAATCCGGTTTGACGGGTACTCATCACATCGGAGTGGTCGCCAAAGATGGATAGGGCCTGTGCTGCAAGACTACGGGCGGATACATGAAATACTCCCGGGAGTAACTCTCCGGAAATTTTGTACATATTTGGAATCATGAGCAGTAATCCCTGAGAAGCTGTATAAGTGCTGGTAAGGGCACCTGATTGCAGCGAACCATGCACTGCACCAGCAGCTCCTGCTTCTGATTGCATCTCAACCAGTTTTACTTCTTCCCCAAAAATGTTCTTTCTCCCTTTTGCAGCCCACTCATCAACATTCTCCGCCATATCCGAAGAAGGTGTAATGGGGTAGATAGCTGCTACCTCGCTGAACATATAAGCTACATGGGATGCAGCATAGTTCCCGTCGCAAGTAATGAAATTTTTCTTTTTTGTCATAGTTGTCTTATTTAAAAACAGTCTTATTATAAGGCAATTAGCTAGAATTGATTTACGCCGCAAAATTAGTAAATTTTACGGATAGATTTCAGTACTGATGCCTATTTATAACGATTTTACGTAAGGAGAGTGTTGTGAGTTGTTAATTGAAAAACATCCATGATACCCCAAACTTAAACATGCTTTCGGGGATAGGGTAGAAGGGTATATCATAATGGGGTTTTGTGTCGAACACCAGCCCCAGGATATTCTCATATTTTACAAAAAGCCTTGCGTTTCCTACTTTGGCATTCCAGAAAACATCCAGCAATAACTTATCTCGCATGCGATGTTCGTCCTGTGTATAAAACACTCTGGATACCGGCATATAGGACATTGCGTAATACCCCGTATTATAATAGAAGTCGATACCGGTTTGATTAATGAGGTTTCCATTGGACAGCTTAAAGTTGGCAAATACTGAATGATAGCTCATGAAACTGGGAAAGTCATCAAAGTTGTCCGTGGTGGCGTACTGGTATACAGCCTGGTTTCTCATACCCAGCCAGCCAAACTCCATAAAACTTCTGGCGGCAAATTTGAAAAAGCCAAACTCGGTGCTGTTTTGAATGGGCAATGCTTCCTCATCAAAATATACCATATTATTTAGTAGGAAATAATTCCCTTCCAGGGTAAGATAGGGCAGGGTAAAGGTTGCCTGCAGCTGGGTGGTTTGTATTTTATCAAAATTGTTTTCCCACCTCACATAATTGCCATAAAAATGGTTGGTGAAATAGGGTGCTTCCACTGATGAGAGGTTCAGTTTCATATTGAGCCTGTAGCGGCTTTTCTGACGGCCTAGATTCAGAAATGCTCCCGCATGTATATCCTCATCATTATATCCTCCCAGGGTAAAATTGGTATACCCTCCAAAAGATAAAAACCTTCTCTGGTCCGATTGTAGTTCAGCTCCCTGTATCCATTGACTATAGTTTTCCTGGGTGGAATAATAAATGCGTTCTCCTTCTTCATCAAACAAGTCTGCATCTTCGGGTATCCAGTAGGGTTGTTCAATGGTATGGTGTGAATGTTGGAGGAATAGTTTAAAATTAAAAGGGAAACTGCCCCTTCCGCTACTTAGAGGGAAATTGGACCAGGAGACCTGGTTTTTAATGGTATGAACTGCTGTGGAGTCATAGGTGCCCAAAGAATCCATTCGGGGGAAGTCATAGAAAAACTGTGGGGGGCGGTTTTCTTCAAATACAAATGCTGTGCGTTTATAGGTAAAATCGTGATTGATCCGACCCAGGTTTACAAACCTTGATGGATTAACAGAATCCCCTTCTGTATAGTATCCTGTTTGATAGAAGTGTCTGAGGTTCACCGAAAGATCTCTGTGCCAGGATTCGGCCTGAAACATAAACACACTATCGCGGATCTCATTTTCTTCAAAAGCCGTGTGATTTTTTAGCCCTCCGCTTTCCTGATTTCTGAGACGGTTCAGAATAAAACTTGCAAGGGCCTGGTATCGCTTATCGCTGCTTAAATAGTCTGCAGTAAAATACAAGTTGGCATTTCTGGCTCCATGCCTGCTATATGTTCCTGGTGAGTTAACTAACCGGTATTGAAAGCCCAGGTGAAAAGTTTCATGAAGTTTCTGCGCATGTTTGGCATAAAAGAGCTGTTCTCTGTCATCTCCCATGATGTAGAAAAGATCGGTAAAAACATACCTGGGCCGTTTGAACCGCAGCGAATCATGTCGGAACAGGTAATCTCCGTATAGTTTGTACTGGTCAGTTTTTAAATCGGGAGAAAAGTCCGGGCTGAAAGATAGTTGTCTATATGCGAGGCCGGGATTGCCACGTGCGGCATAAAACAATCCCCCTCTTGCTGCATAATCATAATGTTGAAATCCCACCAGTGTGGTATCCACGTAATTGGGCTCCAGGGTGAAAGGGTTCTGTAATTCTTCTTCACTGAACCATGGCACAGCCGAAAGTGGTTTTTCTATCGTATCCGTAATTTCTTGCGCAAGGGGAACGTCTGCAACATGGGTCGGTGGCATAGCTGTATCATCAGGTATGGTATCAACAGATAATACATCCCTGATGATAGTATCTTCAACAAACACTGTATCTGCAGGAATATGGAAGTTAGTTGCAGTCGCAGGTTGACAGGTCCACGGGAAAAAAACAAAAAGACTTATAATTTGCAAAAACCTGAAGGTCATAGAAGTTATTAAGGTAGTGAAAAACGATTGAATCTGTGATAACCTTTTTGAAGCCCCAAAATTAATAAAAAAACACCCACCCACATGGCAGTTGGGACTTTTTATCCCCGGGGTAATGTGGGTAGGTGTTTTTAGATGCATACCTGCAAGAGACAGGGATGTAAAACCGATTTAATCTTATTGTTGGTTAAAACTTGTAAATTAAGTCTTTGTAACTATTTACTTCAACCATTTGTCGAGCCACTTAAAGAACTCTCTTTGCCACAAAATGGCGTTTTGGGGGGTAAGCACCCAATGATTTTCTTCTGGGAATACCATAAACTGGCTGGGTACTCCATGTAGCTGAGCGGCGTTGAATGCCTGCATCCCTTCTGACAAGGGTACTCTGTAATCTTTGGCACCATGGATAACAAAAATGGGTGTATCCCAGTTGCTGACGTACTTATGCGGCGAAAAGTCATAACTGTGGGGGCGCGGTTCTTCCCAGTAAGGGCCACCAATATCCTGGTTGGCAAAAAACATTTCCTCGGTGGTGCCATACCAGCTTTCGAAATTAAACATGCCACAATGGGCAATAAAAGTGCTGAACAATCCATTGTGATGTCCAGCCAGCCAAAAAACGGAAAAACCACCATAGCTTGCTCCTACAGCTCCCAGGCGTTCTTCATCTATAAAGGGCTCTTTGCTCACTTCTTTGGCAGCGGTCATTAAATCCTCCATGTTTTGTCCGCCATAATCTTCGCTAATTTGATCGTTCCACTCCTGTCCGAAAGTAGGCAACCCTCTGCGGTTGGGGGCAATAATGACATAATCGTTGGCAGCCATCATCTGGAAGTTCCAGCGGTATGAGAAAAACTGGCTGACAGCACTTTGTGGACCACCTCCACAGTAAAGCAGTGCAGGGTATTCCTTGTTGGGGTCAAAATTGGGCGGGTAAATAACCCAAACCAGCATGTCCTTGTCATCTGTGGTTTTGATCCATCTTTCTTCAATCTGGCCCATTTCAATGCGTTCAAATACCTCATTGTTCACCTGTGTGAGTTGTTCTTGATCGCCTGTCTGTTTATCCACACGGAAAATCTCAACCGGTGACGACATGCTCATCCTTTCGCCCACCAGGTAATCTCCTGCCAGAGCAAGAGAGTTATAGTTTTGCCATCCATCAGTAATGGGGTTAATGTCGCGGGTGGTCATGTCCAGCTGGTACATTTGGTAGGTGGCATGATGCCCGCTAATGAAATAAAGCATTGAACCATCATCCGACCATCTGAAGTTTCTTGAACTTTGGTCAAATCCTTCAGAATAGTCCACCCAAGTGCCATCCTCCAGGTTCATTACCATTATCCTGCTTTTATCGGACTCAAAACCCGGGGTTTCCATACTTTCCCATGCCATGAACCGTCCATCAGGTGAAAATACCGGGTTGCGATCGTACCCCTCATTAAAAGGTGTTAGGTTTCGTGTTTCCCGGGTTTGCAGATCATACAGGTAAATGTCGGAGTTGGTACTGGTGGCCCAGTCTATTCCTTTTTTCTTTTTGCAGGTATAAGCCAATGATTGGCCGTCTGGTGTCCAGCTTATCTGACCCGTCCCTCCAAATGGGGGGAGGGGAGAATTCCATGGTTCATCTTCCATGATATCGATATATCTGCCAATACTGCCATCATTGTATGGGGCAATAAAGACATGACTGTAAGTATAATCATGCCATTTGTCCCAGTGGCGGTACATCAAATCATCATAAATAAGGGCGTTAGACATGGGTAAATCGGGGTGCATGTCGTTGGGACTTTCTTCAACCTTTACCTTTTTGGTGAAAAAAATATGCCCCATATCAGGACTGTATTCAAAACCTGTTACTCCACCCGGTATTTCTGATACCTTAACCGGATTGCTGCCATCGGGCTCTCTCTCCCACAATTGAACCGTGCCGCTTTC
This sequence comes from Bacteroidales bacterium, assembly GCA_007131245.1. GTDB lineage: Bacteria > Bacteroidota > Bacteroidia > Bacteroidales > UBA7960 > SKVR01. The sequence continues at coordinate 44,630 of SLQX01000089.1, read as the reverse complement.
TGCACTCAGGTATCCGATTTTTTGTCCATCGGGGCGCCACATCGCTGCAAACTCATTGGCTTCACTATTGGTAATATTACGCGCTTCTCCACCAGATACAGCCAGTGTAAATATGTCACGAGCGGACTGGTTGCTTTCCACATCGTATTCTGTTATTGTAAATAAAACCGTTTGGCCATCAGGTGATACTTGCATATTACCCACACGGTCAAACTCCCACAGGGTTTCGGGTACCATGGCCTGTTTCTGAGCGTGCACCTGCGAGGTGAATAATAAAATGGTGAGTAATGGAATTAAAATTTGCTTCATAGTGCTGTAATTTTTGGGTTTATATTAGATGAATAATAATATCAGGCTGTAAAAATACTTGAAAATTAAAACAAAAAGAAAAACCCCGAAAATTAAACAATTTTCAGGGCTTTCTAATTTTAAAAAGACTGCTATTGAGGACATCTATGAAGCATAAGCCATAATAGATTTATCCTTTATTTTTGCTACATACTCAGCTGCGTTGAGGGCTGCAATTGTTCCGTCAGCCACAGCAGTAGTGATTTGCCGGTATTGTTTTGAAAGGGTGTCTCCGGCAGCAAAAACACCAGGGGTGCTGGTTTGCAGGCTGGAATTGGTAACTATTTCACCTCTATCATTTAGCTGGATATGGTTTATTAAATCTTCTGTATTAGGTAAATATCCAATAAAAAGAAAGACTCCGTCTGTAGAAAATTTCCTGGTTTCACCAGTGGGGATATGCTTTATCATTACATGATCCAGTTTTTCTTCTCCACCAAATTCAACCAAAGCAGACTCCATAATAAAGTCTATCTTATCATTGCTTTTAGCTTCCTGAACGGCATGTTCAAAAGCCTGAAAATGGTCAAACTGATGGACAATGGTTACTTTTTTGGCATATTTTGTCAATGATACAGCCTCTTCCAGCGCTGAGTTTCCTCCCCCCACTACCACAATCTCTTTTTGGGTAAAAAATTCACCATCGCACGTTGCACAAAATGATATCCCTGCACCTCTGAATCTATCTGCTCCTGGAATTTGCAGAGAACGGGGACGACCACCAGGTGCAACTATCACACTGTAAGCGCTGAAAGTCCTTCCATCTTGTAGTTCTACCGATTTAATCTTTCCTCCAAGATCATAGTTTTGAATCCTGACATTGGATTTAATTTTGCAACCAAACTCTTTGGCCTGACTTTTCATGATGGCTGCTAAGTTATACCCCCTGGTTGTTTTAACACCAGGGTAGTTAGCTACCTCATTGGTAAGAACCATTTGCCCGCCTGTTGCACCCTGGTTAAGAATTACAGTGGAGAGCTTTGCCCGCGATGTATAAATGCCCGCAGTGAGTCCGGCGGCTCCTGCACCCAGAATCATTACATCATAAATATCGTCCATATCCGTATAATTAAAAAAATAAGGTAAAAAAAGGGAGGCTTAAAGAAGGGATTACCAAACTATTGGGAGATTTTTACACAAAAACTTTAAGCCATTCCCTTATAAATAATATGCTTTAGTTTTCAAAGTGTTTTTCTAACACATCTTTAATTTGCTCCATCGATTGAATACTACTGGTAGCATGAGCAACTTTGCCATTTTTGTAATACATGGTAAAGGGTAGTCCCATAAAATCCTGGCAGGCTGGATCTTCCCTGATGATGCTCCCCTCAGGATTGTCAAAGGCCATTGTATAAAACTTGATGTGGTCTTTTTCCTCTTCCAACTCTTCCATTGCTTCATATACGGGTATACACATTGGCCCCATTCGACCCAGACACACCATTACATTTTCGTGTTCATCGATGATTTTCCTGAGTTCTTCTGCAGTTTCAATCTCATGCAGAGCGGTTTGTAACATTGTCATAATTTATAGTTTTAAAGTTGTTAAAAGGGTTATTTGGTATTTATTCTTTTCTCTAAAATCAGTTTGTTTATGTTGATTTTATTTAGGGGAAATATTTTAAAATAGCATGAACAAAATTAAGTAAAAGCCCTAAGCACATGTTGTTTGGGTGGTTGTAATTCCATAAGTTGAAAGTTGAAATATGATAAAAACAATGTTGCCAGAATTCAATAACTTCGTATTTCATTTTCAGATAACATTTATCAACACCAATGACTCCGCAAGAAAAATTCTTTAAAAATTTTAGCCTGGCCTCTTGTTTTCATTACCTAACAGATAATGAGCTTGAAATCCTCAGTCAAAAAAAAACCGAACTGTTGTATGAAAAAGGGGAGAACCTGCTCAAGGAAGGCGCATTTGCGTCCCATGTAATGTATGTTATTGAAGGATTAACTAAAGTGTACATCCAGGCTGGTCCTCGCAAGCATGTAAACTTAAGCATTGCCCGGCAGGGAGATTTCCTGGGGTTCTCTTCCATATTTGGGAAAGAGGCTTATAGTTATTCTTGCCTGGCTTTGAAGGATACCCGTGTTTGCATGTTCAACAAAGAAGCTTTACGCCAGGTACTTATAAAAAATCCTACATTTGCCATGATGATTACTTCAAGAAACTACCGCATTGAAAATCAATTATTGGAAATCATCAAAAATATCTCTTACAAACAAATGCGTGGGAAGCTGGCATCAGCTCTTTGCTATCTGTCTTCTGATGAGTTTTTGGCTGAAGGTGTATTTCTTAGTTTGACGCGGCAGGATATAGCTGATTTTGCTGGTATTACACAGGAAAGTACCGTGAAATTTTTAAAAGAGTTTGAACGGGAGGGCTGGTTGGAACTTCAAAAAAAAGATATTCTTATTCAAGATAAAAATAAACTTCAGTTGATAAGTAAAAGTGGTTAGTGGGTGCATACTAGTCCTAAAGATGTGCGGCTTCAAAATTGTAAGCCGCACCATCTTCCTTTTGTTTTAATAGCCTGCTGCCTGTCCATCTTTCCTGGATTCAGAGGCTCCATAATACACCTGGTTTTCTGCATCCCACATTATGGCCTGGTATCCACCAAAAGGACCTACAATCCATTGCATTTGATGGCCCATCTTTACCAGCTCTCTTATGGTTTCATAAGGGAAACCTGATTCAAGCATGACGACGCCACCATCGGTCATTTGTTGGCCAGTGGGCTGGGATGAACCTCTGTGGTATATCCTTGGTGCATCACCAGCTTCCTGCAGGTTCATTCCAAAATCGATCATATTTATTACAATTTGCGCATGCCCCTGTGGCTGCATGCCACCCCCCATAACTCCAAAGCTTACCCAGGGCTCACCATCGCGGGTGATAAATGCGGGTATAATGGTGTGAAAAGGGCGCTTTCCTGGTTCATAAGTATTAAGATGATTGGGCTCCAGGGTGAACCCCTCTCCACGGTTTTGCAATACAAAACCCAGTTCGGGAGGTGTCATGCCGCTACCCATACCCCGGTAGTTGCTTTGGATGAGTGATACCATATTTCCATTTTTATCGGCTGTTGTGAGGTAAATGGTATTGGGTCCTTCGGGTTGTCCCGGTTCAAGTTGGGTTGAAGCACGACCGGGGTCAATGAGTTGCCTTCTTTTATCGGCATATTCCTTTGAGATAAGCTGCTCCAGGGGAACATTTGCAAAGTCCATGTCGGCATAATAGGTGGCACGGTCTTCATAGGCCAGTTTTTTGGCTTCCACAAACAGGTGAATGTACTCTTTGCTGTAGAGCCCCTTGGAGGCGATATCATACCCCTCCAGAATGTTGAGAATTTGCAGGGCTGCAATACCTTGTCCGTTGGGGGGTAGCTCCCAAATGTCGTAACCTCTGTAATTGGTTGAAACCGGATCCACCCACTCGCTGGAGTGAGCAGCCATGTCTTCATAGCTGAGAAAACCTCCGTTTTCATGGATATAAGCCTCTATGATGCGGGCAATATCGCCTTTGTAAAAGGCATCCCGCCCTTCTTCGGCAAGGGTCTCATAAGTGTTTGCAAGATAAGGGTTGCGAAAAATCTCACCTTTGGCGGGCATCTCTCCGGTGGGCATGTATGTTTCCTTGAAATTGGGAAAATGTCCGATACGGCTGACAGAGCGATCCAGGTAATAAGCGATGAGTTCTGTAACGGGAAACCCTTCACGGGCATAGTTAATGGCAGGATCAAGAATACTTTCCATATCCAGCACCCCAAATTTGTCGTGTAGCTCAAACCACCCGTCAACAGCACCGGGAACGCTTACCGGAAGGGCTCCGAAAGAAGGAATGAATTCATAATCATTTTCAAGGAAGTACTCCCTGGTTAAACTTTCCGGAGAACGACCACTGGCGTTCAAGCCATGGAGTTGTTGACTCTCAGCATCCCAAACAATGGCAAACAAGTCGCCACCGATCCCACAGCCGGTGGGCTCCATTAGCCCCAAAACTGCGTTAGCTGCGATAGCCGCATCAGTGGCACTACCCCCATCTTTCAAAATATCCAGCGCTACCTGGGTAGCAAGGGGGTGACTGGTGGCTGCCATTCCATTTTGAGCAATGACTTCAGAGCGTGTAGCGAAGTTGTGACCTGTTATCCGGTCCTGTGCAAAAACTGCTAGTTGACTGATGCATACAAGCATCCATATGAGTAAAAGTTTTTTCATGATAGTTTTTTTGGTGATTTTGGTTTAATATATTCTTAGTTATCACAAAAATAGTGAATCGCCAATACGAACAGATACACTTCCCTCTGTTTTTGACAAAAAAATAGTAATTTCGTCGGGATGACGCAGAATACAGCGGACAGTGCACAAAGAAAACCATAAGAGCAAAGCATATTTTTGTATAAAAAGCCAGCTCAATTCCTGCAAGCATTACTCTTTCTGAATAGCAACCCGTAAAACCTAACAAACTCTAATATAAAGCAATAATATGGATCTGAAAAAAATATTTGAACACAATGAGCAATGGATTGCAGAGAAGCTTTCAAAAAATCCGGATTATTTTAAAAGCCTTTCCAGTGGACAAAAACCTGAAGTGCTGTATATTGGTTGCTCTGATAGCCGGGTAACCGCAGAGGAGTTGCTGGGAGCTCAACCCGGTGATGTGTTCATACACCGCAATATAGCCAATATGGTTCCCAATACCGATTTGAGCTCCATGTCGGTTATCAATTATGCGGTAAGTCATCTCAAAGTAAAGCATGTGATTGTTTGTGGCCACTATAATTGCGGTGGAGTTAAGGCTGCCATGCAATCTTCCGATTTAGGAATTCTTAATCCCTGGCTGCGCAATATTCGTGACGTTTACCGCCTACACGCCAGGGAACTGAATGCCATTAATGATGAAGAACAAAAATACAACAGGCTGGTAGAGCTGAATGTGCAGGAACAGTGTATGAACGTTATTAAAACACCCGATGTACAAAGAGCCTATAAAGATCGAAAATTGCAGGTACATGGCTGGGTGTTTGACATACGTACGGGCATGCTGAAGGACTTAAAAATTGATTTCGATCAAAAAATGGATAAAATTATGGAGATATACCGCCTTGACTAGGTTCTCCATTAAACCAATGGGCTCCCGGATATCATTTTGCTAAGTTTTTACCACTTATCCGGAAAAATGTAGCAAAACATCTATAGAAACAACACCTTGTTAAGGCGGTTTAGGCTCTTCAGTTTTATCGTTAAATCCACGGAAGATATATCTACCTGATGTATCACCGATAAAAGAAATACAGAAAACACTACTAAAGTAAAGCTATAAAGTAAACCGGTTTGCTTATTAATATTCACACCCATAAGGATTGTCAGCAGGATGTCATCTGTATTCAGAACCTGTTCCCCCACACCACAGAAGCTGTTTTACCGGATAAACCTTCCGGGGGGAGATATTATTCCTGTGGTCTACATCCCTGGCACATTGAAGAAGATGGTTTCCCGGAAATAAAGGAGATGTTGATTAAAACCGAAACGATTATTCAAAGAAAAGAGGTAATTGCTTTGGGGGAGGCGGGATTAGACAAAACTATTAAAACACCCCTGGAAGTCCAGGAAGAAATTTTCATCAAACAGGTGCGAATTTCAGAAGAATATCGCAAGCCCATGATTATTCACTGCGTTAAAGCTTACAATGATATTGTAAAAATAAAAAAGCAGATGAAAGCGGAAATGATATGGATTATTCATGGTTTCAATAGCAGCCCACAAATGGCAACTCAATTGCTGGATACTAATTGTATGCTATCATTCGGGCCATTCCTGTTTGAGCAAAAAATGCGGGCCCCTAATGTGCTGAAAAAATTAAATCCAGGCTCGATTTTTCTGGAAACGGATGACGGCAAGAGAACAATTGAAGAGATATATCAAAGGGCTGCAGAATTACAAAATATCACAAAAGCCGATTTGAAGCAATGGCAACAAGCCAATTTTGAAAAAGTCTTTTCAAAAAAATAAAGGTAAAACCATCTAAAATCAATGTTGTAACTTAATTTGAAGAAAACACTTACTTAGCTGGCTTATTTCATTCCTTCAGAAAGTTACAGGCATGATGAGCTTACAAATAACATTTTTCATGGAACTGACACTTGCACCCTTCCAGGGAGTTACCCATAAAATCTATCGTAATGCCTTTGGACGCCATTTCCCTGGCATGGACCGTGCTTTTGCTCCATTTATATCGGGGGTGAACCCACAAAAGATTAACTTATCAAAGTTTAGAGACGTATTGCCTGCGGATGAAAACACCATTCCTCTTGTGCCTCAATTTGTGAGTATCAATGCTTCTGAGATTGTTGAAATAGCTGCTGTGCTTTCCTCTTATGGTTATTCGCATATCAATTGGAACATGGGTTGTCCGTTTTCACGGTTGGCTAATAAAATGCGGGGGTGTGGCATTCTCCCTTATCCCAACAAGATACGTGAAATGATGGACCAGATATTTTCCAGAACAGAAACTGACATTTCTGTAAAAACCCGTCTTGGGTATCGCAGCCCCGATGAGTTATTTAAAGTTATGGAAGTATTTAATGACTATCCCATCAAAGAAATCATCATTCACCCACGTACCGGAATACAGCGATACAAAGGAGCCACCCGTAGGGATTTGTTTGAGCAGTTGATAGGATTAGCCAAAGCGCCTGTTACCTATAATGGAGATATTTTTCATCATAGCAAATATACACAACTGCAAAAACAATTTCCCGGTATCCGTTCCTGGATGTTGGGCCGCGGAGCACTGATCAATCCCTTTTTGTCCTCACAAATCAAGCAGCTTTCCCTGTCTGACAACCATAAAAGAGAGGCTGTTAAAGCTTTTCATCAGGAACTTTTTGAAGCCATTCATCAAAAAACATCCAATAAAAACAAATTGCTGGGGCAAATGAAAGCCGTTTGGTATTATATGAGTGGTATGTTTTCAGGAGGTACGCAATATTTTCACCGGTTAAAAGTTTGTGATGATATACAATCTTATGTTAATTTTGCCGACGAATTGACAGCGTTGCCATTGGCTTCCGATGATGAAATTGAAAACCACTGGAAAACCGGGCTGAAGCATATTTAACGTAAAGAGCTATTTATGAACCAATCAAGCTTTACAAAATGAAAAGAAATTTATTTGCATACGTTACAGTGGTGTTGCTGACCCTGTTGTTGGCATTTCCCAGTGCTCAGGCCCAAAGGAGTTACAATGAGTTTAGCACACAGGACAGTGTTCATGTACAATACAAGTGGCAACGGTCTAACATTTTAGTCAGAGACAGCGATGCTGTTTTAGCCCTGAGGGTTACCAACAAGGATGAACATGCGGTAAAGTGGACATTTTCAGTTGGGTTTTATGAAAAAGGCGTCCTGGTATTTGAAAGTGAGAAGAATGAACTGTGCCTGAGAGCCGGACAAAGCCGAAGGGGAGGGCTTGCAGGGTTGCGCTTTACAAGAGAAGATATGTCCCTCGATGATGTGGAAAAGGAAACATTTGCCTGGGATTTTACCACTTTTGAAGTGGAAAGGGTAGAATCGTGTGATTAATTTTTTCACTGTAATACCTTCCACTTTTGTGCGCTTTATATTTTCTTTTAGGTTTTTTTACCCCTTAACAGGAAAAAGAAACTTTATTGGAAAAGATAGTACTTTGATTTTGTGTAGATATGGGTAAATAACAGAAAGGTTGAATATGCGACCTTTGCTATTGAGGAAGTTAACAAACCTGATTACTGACAGGAAAAATTATATATAGAATGGAAAAACAAATTACCAAGGAAGAATTTCGCAGACAAATCTTACAGGGTATACCTGATGAACTCCCGGCACCCAAACCTTATGATCCTCAGCTGAATCATGCACCTAAGCGCAAAGATATTCTAAGCAGGGAAGAAAAAAAGCTTGCTTTGAAAAATGCACTTCGCTATTTCCCTGAGCACCATCACCAGTTTTTGGCCAAAGAGTTTCTTCAGGAGCTGGAAGATTATGGGCGTATTTACATGTATCGTTTTCGCCCCGATTATAGAATTTACGCCAGGAAGTATGACGACTTTCCACACCAATCCAAGCAGGCAGCAGCCATAATGCTGATGTTAAGCAACAACCTTGATTACGCCGTAGCCCAGCATCCTCATGAACTTATTACCTATGGTGGAAATGGGGCGGTTTTTCAAAACTGGGCCCAGTACCTTTTATGTATGAAGTACCTGGCTGAAATGAATGATGAACAAACCCTGGTTTTATATTCTGGTCACCCCATGGGGCTGTTTCCCTCGCACAAAGATGCCCCGCGCGTAGTAGTAACCAACGGTATGATGATTCCCAATTACTCCAAACCTGATGATTGGGAGCGTTTCAACGCTTTGGGAACCACACAATATGGACAGATGACCGCCGGATCTTTTATGTATATTGGTCCACAGGGTATTGTGCACGGAACCACCATTACAGTATTGAACGCAGGCCGGAAATTCAGTAAGGGGGGAGAAGGTCTGGCTGGTAAATTATTTGTAACCAGTGGACTGGGAGGCATGTCAGGTGCACAGCCCAAAGCCGCTGTGATTGCAGGTGCCGTGTGTGTTATTGCAGAAGTGAATCCCAAAGCTACGGATGTACGTCATTCGCAAGGCTGGGTTGATGAATTATACGAAGATCTGGACATGATTATACCCAGAATCCGGAAAGCCAAAGCTGGCAAAGAAGCTGTTTCTATAGCTTACCAGGGCAACATCGTTGACTTGTGGGAAGCGCTGGTAGAAAACGAGGTGGATGTGGAACTGGGTTCTGATCAAACCTCACTGCACAACCCATGGGCCGGAGGCTATTATCCGGTGGGAGTTAGTTTTGAAGAAGCCAATCATATGATGGCCAGTGAGCCAGAAAAATTCAAAGAAAAAGTAAAACAATCCCTGGTGCGTCACGTGAATGCCATTAATACGCTAACTCAAAGGGGAATGTATTTTTGGGATTATGGTAATGCCTTTTTGCTGGAAGCAGGCAGGGCAGGAGCCGATATTTTCAAAGAAGACGGAAAATACAAATACCCATCCTATGTACAGGATATAATGGGACCCATGTGTTTTGACTTTGGATTTGGTCCTTTTCGCTGGGTATGTGCATCCTCTGATCCCCAAGATCTGAAAATTACGGATAAAATTGCAGGGGATGTTCTTGAAGAAATGATGCAGCACGCACCCCAGGAAATTAAGCAACAACTTGCTGACAACTTGCTGTGGATAAGGCAGGCGGAAGAGAATAAGCTGGTTGTAGGCTCCCAGGCACGGATCCTTTATGCTGATGCAGAAGGTCGGATTCGTATAGCTGCAGCCTTTAATAAAGCCATCAGGGAGGGCAAAATCAGCGGTCCCGTTATCCTGGGCCGCGACCATCATGACGTTTCAGGCACCGATTCACCCTACAGGGAAACTTCCAATATATATGACGGGTCAAGCTTTACGGCAGATATGGCCATTCACAATGTAATTGGTGACAGTTTCAGAGGTGCTACCTGGGTTTCTATTCATAATGGTGGAGGAGTTGGCTGGGGTGAAGTAACCAATGGTGGCTTTGGGATGTTGCTGGACGGAACAGAAGATGCCCACAGAAGGTTGCGCTCCATGTTGTTCTGGGATGTGAACAATGGGATTGCCCGACGCAGCTGGGCGCGCAATAAGGAAGCTGTTTTTGCTATTAAAAGAGCTATGCAGGCTGAACCCAATCTGAAAGTTACCTTGCCCAATGTGGCTAGTGATCAATTAATTGATAATTTGTTCTAATATGGCCTGATATTTGGTTTATTAAAAGGCAACAAAAACCTGGGCTGTTTTTGTTGCTTTTTGTCTTTTTACCATCGAAAAATTGGTAATACCTAGATCGAAAATTTAAATTCAGAAGATTGTTAAACACTACCCTTAAATCTTTTCATATGGAAAATAAAAGCAGATACTTGTTTTTCGTTTTACTGACAGCTACCATTGCATTTACCTCCTGTGAAGAGGATGACCTGGACGATCTGTTTGGTGATCCGGTTGAAAAATTCCTGGGAACATGGAAATGTGAAGAAGAGGGTACTGAAACCGGCTCAGGTTGGGTGTATGATGTTACAATTATAAGAAACCCCGATAACTCATCCGAGATTCTTATCCGCAATTTTTATTTGCAGGGTGATAATGAAAAGGCCCGGGCATTGATTACCGGAAATACCCTTACGATTCCCAACCAAAGAATCTGCGATGATACCATGGAGATTCAGGGATCAGGCTCCTATGATACTTCCAAAGATGAAATTTACCTGAATTACTCCACCAATGATGGTGCAACCGAAGACATTGTCACGGCCCGGTATTTCAAGCCCTGACATCATGATAAAACTTTGTGTTATTTCCAGCCAGCCTTGGGATTTAAATTTAATTTATTCAGGTCGCAGTTCAGCATCTTCGGTATCTTTTTTTGCATCAAGTCTGCTGCTTTCGATACTCAGCGTATTTAACACATCTTCCATCAACTGATTCATCAAATCACTATCAAGCATATAGCATTCAAATGCTTTTTCAAACTCCCTGGCTGTGATATTATGCTTTTGAAAAATACCAGCATAATAGTAAGCCGCAGAGTCTCTCAAGTTACTTTGGGCTTGCTGGTTGGAAAGATGTGTTTCCAACAGTAACGTTTCTGTAAAGATTTCCACCATCTTATCTTTTTCCATGTAGTTTTGACAGGGGTTGTCTGAGCTGGAAAACCCACATGAGCTAAGGAAAAACACGAATGATACAACCCACCGGGTCAGGAATAGTTTCTGCATCATAAAAGGGTCAGGCATTTTTTAATTTTTCTATGGTTTCGCTTGGGTTATGTGCCTTGAAGACGGTACTTCCAGCCACAAGAATATCCACCCCGCTTTCAACAAGGCGTGATGCATTTTGTGTATCAACACCGCCATCTACCTGGATTAGGGCATTGCTGTTTTTTTGTACCAGCAAGTTCTTTAACCGTTGTACTCGCTGGTAAGTGTTTTCAATAAACTGCTGCCCGCCAAACCCCGGGTTTACCGACATAAGTAAAACAATATCTACATCACTTACGATATCCCCAAGCAATTCAACAGGGGTGTGTGGATTGATAACAACACCGGGTTTCATTTGGTGTTCTTTGATGGTTTGCACCGTACGGTGCAAGTGGGTGCAGTTTTCATAATGAACAGTCAAATGATCAGCCCCCGCTTTTTTAAATTCACTGATATAATTATCCACATTTTCTATCATAAGATGCACATCAAGAGGTTTTTGCGCAATGGATTTAATTTGCTTTATGATAGAAAAACCAAAAGAAATGTTGGGCACAAAATGACCATCCATTACATCTACATGAAACCAGTCGGCCAGACTGTTATTGACCATTTCGACCTCTTTTTGAAGATTCAAAAAATTAGCTGCAAGTAATGAGGGGGCTACCAGGTGAGACATTTTTAAGTGTATTGTTTGATGAATTTATAAAAAGATTCCGGTTTGTTAAAAATAGATAGAGCTAACACACTTTTTGATCAGGCATTTGTGACATTCGTAAAAACCAGGAATTGTCGTCAGGGCAACACTAAGTTAACGTGATAACTGCCTTTCAGAACAATCCTTTTACGAGTCAAAATTACGAATAATTTAAATAAAATAAACCCCGTGATGCTCTGCAAGTACCCGGGGTTTATTATCAGAAATAAAGTTTTCCTTTCTAGGCTGAAAACAAGTTTAGTTTCTTCTGCGGTCGTTGTCGCGTTTCCTCTGATCGGGGGCATTCTTGTCCCTGGGCAGAAGAACTTTGCGTGAGAGCTTAAATTTACCGGTTTTCTTATCCACATCCAGTAATTTTACCTCAATGGGATCGCCAACCTTGATATTACTATCTTCTATGGTTTCCAGGCGTTTCCATTCAATCTCCGAAATGTGGAGTAATCCTTCCTTGCCTGGCATTATCTCAACAAACAACCCAAAGGGAACAACACTTTTTACAGTACCCTGGTAAACTTCACCAATTTCGGGTATGGCTGTAATTCCTTTAATCTTGTTCATCACAAAATCAATGGATTCCTTGTCCTCGGAAACGATATCAATAACCCCGTAATCACCTACCTCTTCAATAACAATGGTAGATCCACTTTCTTTCTGCAGTTCCTGGATTACTTTTCCACCAGGTCCTATGATTGCACCAATAAACTCCTTGGGTACTGTCATTTTTACAATTCTGGGTACATGCGGTTTAAAGTCGGCGCGAGATTCGGGGATGGCTTCCTGCATTTTATCCAGGATATGTAAACGTCCTACTCTTGCTTGCTCAAGGGCTTTCTCAAGAACATCAAAGCTCAGACCATCAATTTTAATATCCATTTGACAGGCTGTGATACCGTCCACTGTACCGGTTACTTTAAAGTCCATATCACCCAGGTGATCCTCATCTCCCAAAATGTCAGAAAGAATAGCATATTTTCCTGATTCGGGATTGGCAATCATTCCCATGGCAATACCAGAAACAGGCTTGGTAATTTTTACACCTGCATCCATAAGGGCCAGTGTGCCGGCACAAACAGTAGCCATAGAGCTACTTCCGTTGGATTCAAGAACGTCAGAAACAATCCGAATGGTGTAAGGATTGTCAGCTTCATCGGGCAAAACATTTTTCAGAGCTCTTAAGGCCAGGTTACCATGACCAATTTCCCTGCGGCTTGTAGCACGGAAGAACTTTGTTTCACCCGTACAAAAGGGAGGGAAGTTGTAATGCAATAAAAACTTACTTTTGCCTTCCACTACAGCCCCGTCAAGAACTTGTTCGTCAAGCTTGGTTCCAAGGGTAGCAGTGGTTAGCGATTGGGTTTCACCCCTTGTAAAGATGGCTGATCCATGTGCCATGGGCAGGTAATCCACCTCACACCAAATTTCCCGAATATCTTCAGGCTTACGACCATCCAGGCGAATTTTTTCATTTACAACCATTTCTCTTACAGCCTCTTTCTCCAGTTTCTGGAAATATTTTTTGGCCAACGGTTGTTTTTCTTCCAGGGTTTCCTCATCAAATTTTTCCAGGTATCCATCCAGTATAGCTTGCAAAGCATCATGGCGTTCATGCTTGTTGGCTATGACAGAACGGGCAGTATCATATATCTTTTGATAAAGTTCTTTATGCATATCAGCCTCAAGCTCTTCATCCTGGGGTTCGGCTACTACTTCGCGTTTGAGTTGTGCCTTTTCAACCTCTGCAGCCAATTCGCTCTGCGCTTTACATTGTTTTTTAATGGCTTCATGGGCTACTTTGATGGCTTCAAGCATTTCTTTTTCCGAAACCTCTTGCATCTCACCTTCAACCATTACGATATTTTCCAGTGTTCCAGCCACGATCATCTCCATGTCCGATTCGGCTAAGTCAGAAATGGTAGGGTTGATTTTAAACTCACCATCTATTCTTGCTACCCTCACCTCAGAGATAGGTCCGTTGAAAGGAATGTCAGATACCATAATAGCTGCAGATGCTGCCAAACCAGCCAAAGCATCCGGCATGGTGTTTTTATCAGCTGAAATCAATGATATGAGTACCTGTGTATCATTCATGTAGTTGTCGGGAAACATGGGACGTAGCGCCCTGTCCACGAGTCGTGAGATAAGTATTTCATATTCAGAAGGTCTGGCTTCCCTTTTGAAAAAACCGCCGGGGAAACGGCCTGCTGCGGCATATTTTTCCTGATAATCAACAGATAATGGGAAAAAGGGCTGTCCCTCTACGGCCTCTTTTTTTGAAACCACTGTAGCCATTAACATGGTGTTGCCCATTTGCAGTACCACAGCTCCATCGGCTTGCTTGGCAAGTTTGCCTGTTTCTATGGTAATGGTTTGACCATTGCCCATATCTAAAGTCTTCTTAATTCCTCTTTTCGTTGTCGTCATAATTCATCGTTTAATGATTCTTTTCTCATTTCAATTGGCTGTAGTTTGATTGGAAAACAAGAGCCAATATTTTTTGTAATTGGGGTATTTAAAATTTTGGTTATTATACAAAAAAAGGCAATTAGTTGTATAATTGCCTTTTTTGGATTTGTTGAAATGGTTATTTCCTCAAATTCAGTTTTTTAATAATATCGCGGTACCTGTTGATTTCTTTTCTCTTCAGGTAATCCAGTAACCTTCTTCTTTTGCCAACCATAGTGATAAGGGCTTTTTGGGTTCCTTTATCTTTTTTGTTTGTTTTAAGGTGGTTGGTCAAATGGGTAATACGGTGTGTAAACAGAGCGATTTGGCTTTCGGGTGAACCGGTGTCGGTCTCTGATTTTCCGTGGGTTTTAAAAAGATCCTTCTTTATCTCCTGGTTAATGTACATGATAGTGATTATGTTTTATTTATCAACAAGTTTTGTTTACTCTCTGATTTTAGGCTTGCAAAGATACATTATTGTTTCTAAACAGACAAATAAATAATATCTTTTGTTTTGTATTAAATAAAAAAACTCAACCAGGGATAATAGAATATTTTAACTCAGCCAGACCATGCAGCTGAAAATATCGCAAACCCTGCAACCATAAATAATAAGACACTTAAAACTAAAATAATAGCAAACCAAATTAGCGTTGCTTTTGCCCAGTTAGCTTTACTGGGATGGGTTTCACTGCCAAAGCCCCAAACAAATAACATAATAAAACCCACAAGAGGAATGGCTGCAATCAAAAGGGTTAGAACCCAGTCGCCTGTTTTTACTGGCTCTCTGGCTGTATTAACATTCTGTTCTGTTACAATTTTGGTTTCTTCCATGGTATTGGTTTTTTAATGAGTAAAAAAGTAAGCAATAAAACAGTTTTCTTTTAACAAAAGATTGTGTTTTTTTAATAATTGATGTAAACTTACAAAAAATCCAGTTATGTCGTAAAAAAAACTCCAATTACCCACGTTGATTTATTTTTTTGTTATCTCCTGAAACTCTACTAACAGGTAAATATAACTTGTTGGGAAGGGAATACATAAGTTTAAATGACTGAAATATTCTTACCACAAACATCCATTCGTAATAAAGCAAGGGGGAAACAAGTCTTTGTTACTTATATTAAGAAAACAGTTATATTTGAACAAAATTTATGGTAAGTACTTTCTAATCGAAAAAATGGAATCTGCTTATCACGACTAATTCACCAGTTTAAACCCAAATATTTACAAGTACAATGAAAAGATTATTTTTATTTTTAATTCCACTGAGCATGATGCTAGGAGCATGTACGGAACAGCCAAACGCTGAGAACCCGTTTTTTACTGAGTGGGACACCCCTTTTGGGGCGCCCCCGTTTGATAAAATAGATGAAGAGCACTATCTTCCGGCCTATGAAGAAGGTATCAGGCAACATAGCCAAGAGATTGATGCCATTGTTAACAATCCCGAAGAGCCCAATTTTGAAAATACCATAGTTGCTTATGATGAAGCTGGGGGGCTGTTGCGCAAGATAGGTCCTGTTTTTGGTGGCCTTCGCAGTGCTGAGACCACACCTCGCCTGCAGGAAATCGCAAGGGAGACTACCCCCATGCTTTCCGAACACTACAACTCAATCCGCATGAATGAGGATTTGTTTGCACGGATCGAATCGGTTTATGAAAACCGTCATGAAATGGATCTGGATAAAGAGCAATTGAATGTGGTAGAGAAAATTTATCGTGACTTTGAAAGAGGTGGAGCTGCCCTTCCGGGGGATAAGCGTGAAGATTATAAGAGACTGAGTGAGCGTATATCCATGGTTTCCCTTGAGCTGGGTGAAAACCTGCTTGCAGAGAATAACGCTTATCAACTTGTCATAGAAGATGAAGCGGATCTTGCCGGCTTACCATCAGGCGTTATCAGTGCTGCTGCAGAAGAAGCTGAACGCAATGACATGGAAGGGAAGTGGGTATTTACCACATCCAACCCCAGCCGTATTCCGTTTTTACAATACTCAGAAAACCGCGATATGCGGGAAGATATCTTGATGGCCTATGTAAACCGTGGCGATAATGATAATGAACATGATAACAAAGAGCTCTTTATTGAGTTGATGATGCTTCGTCAACAGATGGTGGAATTGCTGGGTTACGATAATTATGCAGATTATTTTACAGCTATCCAGATGGCTGAAAATCCAGAAAACGTATATGAGTTCCTTCATACTGTATGGGAACCAGCCCTGGCCAGAGCCAAAAGAGAAAAAGATGAAATGCAGGCTATCATAGACCGTGAAGGTGGTGATTTTGACCTGGAAGCATGGGACTGGTGGTATTATGCTGAAAAAATCCGTGAAGAAAAATATGAATTGGATGAAGACGAAGTAAGCCCTTATTTTTCCATTGAGAATGTAAGAGAAGGAAACTTCCTGCTTGCCAATAAACTTTTTGGCCTGACCTTCGAAGCTCGTCCGGAAGTACCTACTTATCATGAAGAAGTAGAAGCATATGAAGTTTTTGATCATGATGGAAGCCACCTGGGAATCTTGTTTATCGACCCCCACCCAAGACCCGGTAAACGCAGTGGCGCATGGTGTGGTACTTACCGCAGCGGTGCTTATGAAAATGGCGAAAAAATTGCTCCTATTGTTACTATGGTTATGAACTTCACCCGCCCATCAGGCGACAGACCTGCTCTTTTGAGCTGGGATGAAACAACCACTTATTTCCATGAATTTGGACATGCCCTGCATAACTTCTTTGCTGATGGACGGTATAGAAGAACCAGCCGCAGCGTGCCGAGAGATTTTGTAGAGCTACCTTCTCAAATCCTGGAAAACTGGGCAGGTGAACCCGAACTTCTTAAGGAATATGCTTTTCACTATGAAACAGGTGAGCCTATTCCTGAGGAGTTGATCGAGAAGCTTCAAAAAAGTGAGCACTTCAACCAGGGCTTTATCAATACCGAATATCTTGCCGCTGCCATCCTGGATATGGACTGGCATACTTCAGATATAGACGAGAACACCGATGTAAATGCCTTTGAAAGGGCAAGTATGGAAAATATTGGTCTGATTGATGAGATCATTCCACGCTACCGCACTACAAATTTCCAGCATATATTTGGTTCCGGCTATGCTGCAGGGTATTATGTATACCGCTGGGCTGGTGTTTTGGATGCAGATGCATTCTTTGCTTTCAAAGAATCGGGAGATTTGTTTAACCAGGAATTGGCTGAAAAGTTCCGTGAGTACATCCTCGCCGGAAATGCACTTTACGAAGGGATGGACGCTTATGTGAAATTCAGAGGTCATGAGCCTGATATCGAGCCCTTCCTGATTCAAAGTGGCTTGAAGTAGACTTTTTTTAATCAGATTTAACCCTAAAACCGGGTACAGTAATGTATCCGGTTTTTTTATGCGCGTATTTTCTGACTACCATAAATGGAGCGTTTGTGGGAAGGAACTTAAACAGGATTCAACTTATTATGTAATTTACAGATAATCTGATATTTGCTATGTATTAATCTTTTAAAGTTATCCATATTGGATCAATAGATCAAATATTTAGGAGTATTTCTACGGTTTTTGTATAGGTGAAATCACCTGTTTTTTGCATAAGTATTTGTGCGTATATTAATAATAGGTATTTTTGCGTAATATTGAGATATATGAAAGAAGGGTTTCTGTAACGTATAGGAACAAAACCACAAAACTATGAATGCAATTTTCCGTAAAAGCCTTGTTTTATTAGCATTTTGGGGATTTTCTGCAACTGTTGGCCAAACATCTGATAAAGAACTCTACTTCAACTTTTCTATATGGATCATGCATGAGGATGACATCATCAAACGTGCTGATATATTTATTTATGAAGAAGATAAACGTTTGTGGGAAACCCGAAGTAATCGTTGGGGAAATTTCCGGTTAAGCCTTTTGCCCAACAAAGATTATCGCATTGTAATTAAAGAAGATGGGTTTAAAACAAAAACAACCTTTATAAATACAAAAATTGAAAATAAGAATACCCTGGCAAAAAAAGATCTCTATTACGAATTTATTGCAGAATTATATAGCGAGGAAAACACAGAAAGGTCTGCCCATGAACATCATAGATTAGTTTTTGATGTTGAAAAACAAGACTTTATTGAATACCAGCCCAACGTGACTGAACATTTAAAAATAAAAGAAGATATAGAAAAGCCTGTACATTTTGAAGTATGTAACCATACTGCAATGCTTTCCTGATTTAGTAAAACCTTTGCAGGTTAGTGCCTTTGTGGATTTTCTGACCCACAAAGGCACTTTTTTATGTATATTTGCGGGCTGTATTTATCAACAAAACCATCATTAAAATGAAGTTAAGACGGATTAACAGGGCCGTTCACCGTGACCTTGGCTACTTCTTCTTTGGAATGTGTATTATATATGGTGTTTCGGGTATTGCCTTAAATCATCGCCATGATTGGAATCCCAATTACATTATTCAGCAAGAGGATTTTCATGCAACCATACCGCCAGGAACACAAGCCGGTAAAGCAATGGCAATGGTTATACTGGAAGAAATAGGAGAACAGGAGAATTACAAAACCCATCTGGAGAGTGGGCAAAACATGAGAATTTTCATTGATGGGGGTACGGTAAATGTAAATATGCAGACAGGTGCAGGCAACGTGGAAACCATACGTAAAAGACCGGTTTTCAATCAAATAAATTTTTTACATTACAATACACCCCGCAAGTTATGGACCTGGTTTTCAGACTTGTTTGCCGTCGGACTTATTATACTTGCTTTTACCGGGTTGTTTGTTTTAAAAGGTAAAAATGGCTTTACAAAACGGGGCGTGTATTTTACAACAACTGGTATATTAATTCCCTTGTTGCTGTTATACCTTTATCTCAACGGCTGATATGTGGTTGTTCCTGGCATTTCTCACGGCTTTGAGTGAAGCATTGAAAGATGTTTTCAGTAAATATTCACTCAAAAATAGTCATCCACTATTGGTAGCTTTTTCCATGAGGCTTTTTGCCCTGCCTTTTTTACTCCCCTTGTTATTGTTTATTGATATTCCCGGACTGGGAGCCAACTTCTGGCCTGCTCTGGTGGTAGGTGGTTCCATGAATATTTTAATTACCATCCTTTACCTGAAAGCCATACAACACTCCGACCTTTCGTTAACGGTGCCCATGGTCACCTTTACACCGCTGTTTTTACTTATTACCTCACCGCTGATTGTGGGTGAACTTCCCAATATGACAGGAATCGCAGGAGTGCTTTGCATTGTAATGGGCTCTTATTTTTTGCAATTCCAATCCCGCAGTAAAGGTTTTTTGGCTCCTTTTAAATCCCTGGTTTCGGAAAAAGGGCCACGACTGATGCTTCTTGTGGCATTTTTGTGGAGTATTACCGCTAATATTGATAAAGTTGGTATACAGAACAGCTCACCCATCTTTTGGGTTATTTCGGTAAGCTCCTTTTTATTTGTGGGAATGGTTCCGCTGGTATTGTGGAAAATTCCCAGGCAACTTGCCCAAATAAAAACTTATTTGACGGCTCTTTTCCCTGTTGGCTTGTTCACAGCCCTCACACTGATTTTTCAAATGCATGCTATCCAAATGACCATGGTGGCGTATGTAATATCAGTAAAAAGGACCAGTGCCCTGATGGTTGTAGTATTTGGAGCCTTGCTGTTCAAAGAATCCGGTTTTAAAAACCGGATTTTGGCAGTTTCTTTGATGGTTATGGGGGTAATCCTCATCAGCCTGTTTTAGAAAATAATCTGTTTTCAGCCACTTTTGCCAGGGACAGACTTCCGGGGCCGAATCATGTTTTCTGGTTTTAGAACTTCGTCCAACTCCTCCTTGGACAGAAGTCCTTTTTCCAACACTAACTCATATACTCCTTTATGGGTAGTCATTGCTTCCCTTGCGAGCACTGTACAGGCTTCATAACCCAGCACAGGATTCAGAGCGGTGACAAGACCAATACTGTTCATTACCGTTTCGCGACAATGCTCCTCATTGGCCGTTATTTCATAAATGCACCTGTGCAGCAAAGTAGTCATGCCATTTTTAAGCATTTCAATGGATTCGAACAGACTTTGTACCATGATGGGCTCCATGACATTAAGCTCGAGCTGTCCGGCTTCTGCTGCAAGAGTTACGGTGAGGTCATTGCCTATTACTTTGAAAGCAATCTGGTTTACAACCTCGGGAATAACAGGATTTACCTTACCAGGCATTATAGAGGAGCCGGGTTGCATAGGGGGGAGGTTGATTTCATTAAGGCCTGCCCTGGGTCCTGAAGAAAGCAACCGTAAATCGTTGCAAATTTTGGAAAGTTTCACTGCCAGTCGCTTAACACTTGCAGAATACATTACAAAAGCCCCAGTATCCTGTGTGGCTTCTACCAGGTTGGAGGCCAGTTTTAAGTCAAGTTTGGTAATCTTGCGCAAATGATCCGTAACCTTTTCACTATAGTCTGGGTCTGCATTGATACCCGTACCAATAGCCGTGCCTCCCATGTTAATCTCTTTGAGCAGCTCGGCGTTTTGGTATAAACGTTGAATTTCCTCCTCCAATGTGGTGGCATATGCTCCGAAGGTTTGTCCTAAGGACATGGGAACAGCATCCTGCAACTGGGTACGTCCCATTTTGATCACCTGGGCAAACTCTGATTCTTTATTTTTGAGGCCATCAATAAGTGATTGTAATACCTCAATAAGTTTTTCGTTGCTGGCAATAAGGGCAATTTTAATGGCTGTAGGGTAAGCATCATTGGTGCTTTGCGACATATTTACATGGCTGTTGGGATGGCAGAAAGCGTATTCTCCCTTTTCTTTTCCCAGGTGCTCAAGAGCCCTGTTGGCAATCACTTCATTGGCATTCATGTTGGTTGAAGTACCGGCCCCCCCTTGTATCATATCAATGACAAAATGGTGGTGGTATTTTCCATTGATAACCTCATGACACGCCCTGACAATGGCATTGGCAATATCCTGGGGCAGCAGGTCCAACTCATGGTTAGCTCTTGCAGCAGCCATTTTAACCATAGCAAGTCCGACAATAAGTTCGGGAAAAAAATTCAGTGTCACACCACTGATGGTAAAGTTTTCAATACCGCGCATGGTTTGTATCCCATAGTATACTTCGTTGGGAACATCCCGGTAACCCAGCAGGTCATGTTCTTTGCGCGTACGTCCCGACTCGTACTGGGCACCCACATTCACCACTTTGGAGTTACTCTGGCGCATGCGCCTGGAAATCACTTTGCTGATTTGTTTAAAAATCTTGAGAGCTGTGGCAGTTTGGGTATCAAAAAGTTCGGTAAACCCCTCTTTTGAGATACGGAGTACATGTGTTTTTTTGAGAGCCCTGGCTGTTGTAGAGTGTGGCGTATCAGCCATAATGGTGCCCTCACCCAAAAAATCATAGGTGCTGAAAAAAGTCAGACGTTTCTCTTCTCCAAAGGGTGTTTTTTTAAACAACTCTACTTCTCCGGAATGTATTATATATAAATACTTGTTGGCAGGACTGTTTTCCTGGAACAAATAAGAACGCGGGTTAAAAGTTTTTTCTTCTATTTTTTTTGAAACCTCACTTAATTCTTTTTCTTCCAATTCCTTGAAAAGCTCAACTTGTTTTAAAAATTTTTTTATATCTGTCTTTTTCATCGATGCAATATTTTTGAGTGAATGCTGCTAGCAGCAGGCGCAAAAATAGCAATAATAAGTTTCTGCGGAAAGCATACATCCAGAAAAAAAGGGGATTCTCTTGCACGGAACACCCTTTTTTAAGATACTTTGGCAGCATCATTTTAACAGCATGGATTTTATGAAAATCCGGTGTTATAGGATACACTCCAGGCTTTAGGAGAAGCTAAAATCGTAATTAAAAGTCTGTATATCAAACGATTGACATCTAAATATAAAACCAGCTGGTTGCCATAAATCCTGTTACCAGTTAATTAACCTCTTTATTAAGATTCAGGTGCAGGCTAATAAGTAAATTGGTCTTCACCTGAATTGATACCGAACAAAGGTAAAAGAAGGCCGGGGTTATATAAAAGGCGTTATTAAAAAGGTAAATCCTGATCAGGCTCCCCGGGTTCTTCGGTCCATGATGGGGGTGGCTCGTCCGTTCCCGGCAACGCATCATCGGCTGGCTTTCCACCAGGCTGTTGCACATCCAACTTCCATACTTTTACATCGGTATACCAATTGCCATTGTATTCACGGCTTTCAATGTTTACAGCTGCATTGAGCTTATCCCCGGGTTTGAGGGAGGAGATGTCTACCTTGTCATTCCAGTTGGTGATACAAATTTTCTTGGGGAAAGAGTCTTCTGTTTCGATAATAAAGTCCTGTTTTTTCCATTCTCCCCTGGACGATTTACCACTTTTGGGCTCCAGAACTTCAACTAATTTTCCTTGAATTTCCATAGGTTGTGTCAATAATTTTCAATTTGAGTGCTTTGCATTATATTTGTGCGTATAATATATTTTTGTTAGTTTTATCGAAGTCAAAATATTGCTGCCTATTACAAAGTTTGTAAAATTAGCGGGAAAAATCTGAACACACTAAACAAAACGGCAACTTTTTTTAGATTGCTTTATGATTCTTATAAATTTGAAATGATACTCCATTGCAAGACAATCAAAATTACTGTAACATTATTTGTACTCCTTTTGCTAGTGGGCAAAGAGACACATGCCCAGGGTAAAAGCAGATGGCTATATTTCCGTGAATTATCCCGCCCTGAAAGATGGTGGGTTATAACCCATCCTTTTTCTGCCGGACGTGCTTTGGAGATTAGTTTGCATGCCCGTGAGATGTCCAAACAAATGGAAGAGCACCCCGGTTTAGACGGAGATGGCAGGGGTGGCCAGGTAGATGCATTCCGGCATGTTTACTGGATGGCACTTATGACCCAGAAAACCAATCACCGCAAGGCCTGGCGCCTGGGATATGACCATGAGAAAGGCAATAAACTTTATTATGAAAAGCACAAGGATGAAAGAAGTGAAAATTTGCCCACTGCCACAGATTGCACCATGGACATGTACAATAATAAGGCAGGAATTGAAATAGGAATGAAATATCCAGAAGTTGATAAAGAGCAGCTCCAGGAGATTATCCTTGAAAAACTGCTCAAAGGACATTTTATTATTTTAAAAAAAGATACCCACGGTAATTTGCTGGATTGTGAAGGAAACGTTCTGAAAGCTGAAGAATACGACAACTATTGGGACATCCCCGCTTGCCTGGTGCCGTCAGATTATAATGCCCAAAAGCATCCGTGAAATAATTTGTTATTTTTGCGCTCAAAACAAAGAACATGCTTTTTGTTGAAAACCCTTCCCTGGACCCATATTTTAATATTGCCACAGAAGAGTATTTATTAAAACATCTTGATGTGGAAGTAATAATGGTTTGGCGCAGCAAACCTTCTATTGTGGTGGGTAAACACCAGAATACCCTTGCGGAAATCAACCTGCCTTATGTTAAGAAACATCAAATTCCTGTTTTGCGACGCTTATCTGGAGGTGGCACTGTGTTTCACGATCCTGGAAATATAAATTTTACCTTTATAAAAAAAGCACCCAAGGAAAAACTAATTGATTTTAGGGCACATACGAAGCCTGTGATCGATTTTTTACAAAGTCTGAACCTGGATGCCCGTTTCCAGGGGAAAAACGACCTGCGCGTTGACGGTCTTAAAATATCCGGAAATGCAGAGCATGTTTACAAAGATAAGGTACTGCATCATGGTACCCTGCTTTTTGACGCCAACTTACAGAGCCTGAATGAGGCAATAAAATCCAGGGAAGAGAACTTTCAGAGCAAAGCAGTTAAATCGGTAAGAAGTACTGTGGCCAATATCTCTTCTCTTTTACCCCGCAAAATGGACAGAGAGACGTTTATGAGCCTGTTAAAAAGTTTTTTGTTGGAAAGGTTTAGTTCCTGTGAGCTTTATACACTGAGCACACAAGATGTAAAGAGTATAGAAAAAATAAAGCAAGAAAAATATACCTCCTGGGACTGGAACTATGGTTGGTCGCCGGTATATGTTTTCTCGCACCAGAAAATCATTAATAACACACCTGTATCTGTGACATTGAAGGTGAAAAAAGGGGTGATTTTGTCGGCTCACATTTCAGAGAACAATCAGTCTATTAACGATTCACACCCTCTGGCTGAGTCGCTGCAGGGGGTGGAGCACCACCCTGACAAGGTCAGTAATTTACTCAGTGAGATGAATTTTCAGCAATATAACCAGTTGACTGATAAATGGATGTTGCTGGAACTATTTTTCTAGTCAAAGTATTCCATAGCAGTTATTTAACATAACTGTCAATAGGAGTAACTGAGCAATTGATTAAACAAATCTTTCAGTCTGACATTAATCAGCCTGTTGAACCACATTTGTACCATTGGGTAAAATTTCAACCCGCATGCCTTCATCTGCGAGAATGGTGTTTTCAAAAACTGTTTTGGCTTCCTGACTAAAAACTATATTGTCATCGTACCGAGCAGAGTAATGTCCCAGCATCAACTGTTTTACTTGTGCTTTACGGGCAAGAGTTGCTGCTTCAATTGCTGTACTGTGTGTTTTTTCTCGTGCTATCTCCTTTTTATCATGTAAAAAGGTAGCTTCATGGTAAAGCAGGTCTACACCCTTGATCTGATCAAGAAAATTTTCGGTATACCCAGTATCCGAACAAAAGGCATATGAGCGAGGCGGGGTGGGAGGAAAGGTAAGTTCTACATTGGGAATAACTTGCCCGGAATCGAGCCTGAGATCTTTCCCGGCTTTGATTCTTTGGATATCAGGCACGGAAATACCGTACTTATCTATCGCATCTTTGCGAATGTTTTTTAACCCCGGTTTTTCTTTTATGAGAAAACCATAAGCAGGTAATTGATGCCACATTTCTATGGTTTCCACCGTAATATCATTGTTTTCAAAAATCATCTTTTTCCCCTTATCAATCACATGAAAATCAATTGGGAACGAGGGTGTTAGTTGAGTTATCTCATACTGCAAATCGATGATTTCTTTGAGACCTGCCGGTGAATAGATGTGAAGTTTTTGTTTTCTTCCCAGTAAATGTAAGGTGAATAACAACCCTGGCAGCCCCAGGTAGTGATCTCCATGAAGGTGGGAAATGAAAATATGGTTGATTTTCATAAGGGGCATCTTCATTTTTCTAAGCTGCATCTGTGTTCCTTCTGCACAATCCAGTAAATAATACTTATTGTGACAATGAACCAGCTGGGCAGTGGTATGGCGTAAAGAGGTGGGTGTTGCCGCCGAAGCACCCAGGATATGGATATTAAAAGCAGGTCGCATAGAAAAAAAAACCAGTTTAATTTAAGAACTAAAAGCGTGATTATTATTCGTAGCTCCCTTTTACAATCATTTCAGAATCTTCCACCATCATTTGTCCCATGGCCATTACATGAACAATTTCCAAATCACTGTTGAGCAGCACCAAATCAGCATCTTTTTCCACGGCGAGCCTTCCTTTGTTGTAAAGCCAGAGAATGTCAGCCACATTACTGGTTGCTACTTTGAGAGCTATTTCCAGGCCTATTTTTTCCTGGTGGACGGTATCTATTATTTCATCAAACACCGATTTGGGGTATCCCAGTTCCAGGCTAACCAGGTTGCCTTTTTCGTCGAAGTGAGGCAAAGAGCCACAGGCATCGCTGGTCATTGTAATATGCTCTACGGGCACTCCTGACTTGATAAACTCAGCAATAGCTTTGGAGGGTTTTACTTCATATTGGGGAAAGTAAGGGTAAGAGCTGGCTGTAATGTCGATATAACCTTTTCGGCCATAAACCTTAGCATCCTCAAATATATAAGAATTGCGATTGCAGTGTGTTGGCAAAAACTGTGTGAATTTTAGTTCACTCATCGCCACGGCCTCATAAAGAGGTTTAAAGGGACTTCTTGCATCACCCATATGGATATTTACAATCCCGCATTTACCGCCCAACATTCCACCAACCCTTGCATGGGATGCCAGGTGAACCAGCTCTCGTACGGAGGAATGTGAGCTTCGGTGATCGGATATGGCAATTTCTCCTGCGCCAATTACTTCTTCGATCATAGCGATATCTTTTCCCACATCTCCCATCATCGTTGGCGTGGGTACCTGGTATGAGCCTGTATACATCCATGCACTTACACCTTCCTGTTTCAAAGCTTTGGATTTCATTAATACAGCCTGCAGGCTGCGGGTCATGCCATCGGTTCCCAAACACCCCACTACAGAAGTGACTCCGGCTTCAAGCATCCTGCTCAGCTGTATCTCTGGGGTACGACTGGCGGGACCTCCTTCACCGCCAGCTCCCGCAATATGTACATGGGCATCTATGAGGCCGGGTATCATGGTTAATCCACGCCCATCTATTTCCTTGACATCCACACCTTTAGGTGCTGATATTTGGTCAGAAATGGCAAGTATCTTCTTGCCACCTGTTAAAACATCTTTTTTTCCCAACTTTTCGGGTGCGTACACTTCACAATTCTTAAATAAAAGCATGCTTTATATTTTTTGTTTTAATTCGATTAAGTTTGACTCATGTTGCTGGATGGAAATCACTTACAAACTATGATCCCCAATTAATTTTGATTTAAGTTGCTCATGAACTTATTTGCCAGGGTTCATTGTTTTTTGTGAGCACTCTCTGCTCATACGTGACTTTGTGGGCTTTACCTAATAGATTGCCCAAGACTATACAATGACCACAAATACGCTATACTAATTTTAATATTTTGCACAAATGTAGATTTTCAGACAATCAATTTGTAATATATAACAATAAAAAAGCGAGTTTAGTTCTTGTAAAAGCAAAGCTATAGAAATTATTTTTTGGAAATACCGCCTGATTTTACCATCTTTGAATTCTTATATCTAAAAGTTTTACAAACGATGAAAAAACAACTCAAAGTTTTATTTTCCCTGGTTATAGCAGGTTTGTTTATACTTGGTTTTTCCTTTAGTGGATGCAAAACACAGGAGCCGGTAGGGCATGATGACGTTCCTTATTATCACCCAGATATATTTGAGGAACAGGAGGATGATTATTACGATTATCAGTAATTTTCGCCCGGATTATCTTGTTGCTTTACTTTTTGCCGATAAAGGTTGTAAAGTTGCCTGTGTTTGTTCTCCAGGTCAATATTTTTCCCCTGTATAAATACTTTTTCAATTTTAGTAGCAAACTCCAGCGGAGTTCCGTCTGTAATAATGAGGGTTGCATCTTTTCCAGGTTCAATGCTCCCAATCATAGTATCCAGGCCCAAAATACGTGCAGGGTAAAGAGTTAGAGCTTTTAAAGCTTCATCTTCAGGTAGACCAAAGGCAACGGCTGACGCTGCATGAAAAGGCAACCTGTAAGCAGATGCAGCACCAAAATCTCCGGCGATACAAAACTCAACCCCTGCATTATGCAGCTTAGCTGGTAAAGCATAGGCTGCACCATAATGCTCCCATTGACGTGCCGGGCCACCGATTACCGGGGTAATGACCACTGGTATGTTTTTTTGTGCCAGTTGGGAAGCCAGATAGCCTGCATCCCTGGCTCCTGTCAGTACCATGGTAATTTCTTCACGCTCAGCCCAGGATATAGCCGCTTGTATCTGGCTGATTTCGTTAGCATGTATAAAAACCGGCATTTCCCCTTCAAAAACAGCACGCATGGCCTCCCACCGAACATCCACCGGGTGAGCATCTGATGATTTCCGGGCATGGTGATATCTGCGGGCATTATCAAAAGCATCATGTAGCTCTGTCAACTGCTTGTCGAGGTTCTCATTTTCCAGCATATCAGGCCAATTCACGATGAGCCCGGTTGAGGCTTTCAGTGTCATCTGATCCCAGGTCCAACCATCGGTTTGCATGGCCGCTGAAAGTCCTGAAATAATTCCTGATGTGGGAGTGGAAACTATAGTGCCAATCCCTGCAGCAGCTGCAATACCGATATGAGTGCTGGCAGAATGAAATGCCACTTCGGCCCGGACATTGGGATTGATATTGCCCAATTCTGCAAAATCTGAGGTAACAGGTACTGCATTAATTTCTGACAAACCCATCAGATTGCGTGAATGTATCAGTGCCGGATAAACCTGCTTGCCGGAAATGTCTATTTTAACAGCATTCTCAGGAACCTGGATTTCTGTTCCCATGCCAGATATTTTTCCATCTTCCAGCAAAAGCATGCCGTTTTGGATGACACCCTGGGCTTGGGTGTGAATGGTTCCTCCACTGAGCAGCACTGGAACTGCCTGCCTGGATGCAGGCACCTGGGAATGCACCGGGAATGCAATAGAAACAACATAAATTGTGATGGTTAATAAGGTTATCGAAGGTGAAAATCTTGGCATCATGAGTCAGTTTGTATTTAAATAAAATTGCTTTTCAATGTAAATTCTTTAAAAAAAATTGCAATTAATGTACATGGTCAATGCTTCTGTTGTCTCCAACTGCATCGTTTCAAAAAGCTTTGACTATTTTGATTGAATGCGTTGAATCAAAAAATTTCTTTGCTCTATCACATCCTCTTGCAAAATCTGATCCTGCTTTCTGTCAAAATACAGACGTCCTTCAATCCATGTTTGGTCAGCTGTGGTGAATGCCGAAAGTGGGTGACCGTTCCACAGCACAAAATCAGCATCTTTGCCAGGTTCAAGACTGCCAACCCGGTCATCAATCTGAAGTATTTGTGCAGGATACAAGGTAATGAGGTTCATGGCTTGTATTTCACTTACTCCTGACTTTAGCACTTTCCCGGCCTCCCAGTTCATCCGGGTAGCCAACTGGGTATTGTCCGAGTGCAGGCTGGTATGGACACCTGCATCCAACAAAAGTTTGGCATTTTGATGGATAGCATCGTAGGCCTCCATTTTAAATGAAGACCAGTCTGTCCATATAACTGCAGCAGCACCATGTTCCCTAAGCTCATCAGCGATTTTATAGCCTTCCACCGTATGCTCAAAAGAAGCAATGGTAAAATCAAACTTCTCGGCCAGGCGCATCATCATCAGCATTTCATCCTGCCGGTATGCATGCACATGTGCCAGCCTTTCTCCATGGAGAACTTCAAGGATAGCTTCAAGTTGCAAGTTTTTCCTGAAAGGTTTGTCATTGTTACTTTCCTCTGCAGCTTTCTTCTCTTTTTCATATTGCAGAGCAGCTAAAAAACGGTCTTTGATAATCTCCCGGGTGCCCATCCTGGTATCCGGATACCGATCTGAGCTGCGCTTAACGTTTTCTCCAAGGGCAAACTTAAGCCCGGGTTTGGTATTTTCCAAAATGAGTTCATGAGCAAGAGAGCCCCACCGCATCTTGAAGATGGCACTTTGCCCTCCGATGGGGTTGGCCGATCCGTGGAACAAATTGCCCGTAGTAAGGCCACCTGCCAGGAGCCTATAGATCCACACGTTGTTGGCATCTATAACATCAGTGATACGGGTTTCGGGGGTAATGGCATCACCGGTTTCATTTACACCACCGGCAATACTGGTATGCAAATGCGGGTCAATAAGGCCGGGGGTCAGGTGTCTGCCCTGAGCCTCAATAACATGGGCTCCTTCAGGAGCCTCCAGGTTTTGCCCTATCCTGACTATTTTACCATGCTCTACCAGCATGTCTGAATCTTCGAGTTTATCTTCCGGACCCTGTGTCCAGATGGTTGCGTTTCGAATAAGTATATGCGATTTTTGGGTGGGTTTTTCTTTGATGCCATACTCCATGGAGGGGTATAGCATGGGTATTGCGGGATACGATTTTTGATCTTTGGTTGCTGCCTCATTTTCATTGTTAATACCCTCTTGCTGTTCACTCTCAGAAACAGCAGCTGACCTCTGAGCAATCCAGGATAAAAAATGCTGGCTATCAGTAGCCGCCGATCCTGATAAATTATCTTTACCTGCAAAGGCAGATAAACGCATACCCTCTCTGAGGCTGTCTCCTTCAATGGTAAAAGAAATACGTTGGTTTTTAAGGGCAAAATCAGAAACTTTAACCGGCTCTTCATCTTCAAAGCGCCAGTTTACTTCCCAGCCTTTATCTTTGTTATGAATATCCATTTTTGCTATTCCAAAATCATCTATCTCCACGTTCCATGTGCCTGCAAGGTAACTATGGTTTTCTTTTACCACATGTTTTTCACCCTGAACCCAAACTTGTTCTATAAATGAGTCTTCCTCAAAAATGTTTCCACTGGCAATAAAAAAGCAAGCAGACTTCCCTTTTTCAAGGCTGCCATATCTATCATAAATATTGAGCAGTTGAGATGGCGTTTGGGTGAGTGCTCTCAAAGCTTCATTTTTCGGCAGACCTCTGGTTACAGCTTTCCTTAGATTTTTGTGAAACTGTTTTGCATCTTCCATTCCATAAGATGTCAGGGCAAAGGGAATATTGTGAGATGTAAGGATGGCAGGATTTTCGGGAGCTAGATACCAATGCCGCAAATCTTCCAGAGAGATGTTGAGTGCTTTCTCTGGCTTATCTGTCCCGTGTTTGTCCGGAAAGTTTAAAGGTAAAATAATAGGAATATTGGCTTGCTTTATGGCTTCAACCCGACGGTACTCATATCCACTACCTTTGATTACAGGTTGGATACCAAATTCATTTGCTACATTTATGGCACGTAAAAACCACTGTTCATCTTCGGTTTCAAAAACAAAGGGAATATCTTTATCCATTGAATTTGAAAGAGCATCCAGCGCAGGGTTAAATTCATAACCCTCAACAGTAGCCGGAGCTTTTTGCCATGCTTGCTTTGCACCCTTGTACCACTGTGCGTCATAAAAGCATTGCCTGATAAGAGCGATTGCTCCCATGGCTGAAGTAGGATAACCTCTTCCCAGTTCACGGCTCATCCGAAAAGAAATATTTTGTGTTAATCCGGTTGCTAAAATTTGTTGTGATGACACGTCATCGGCCAGTTTTACCAGTGAACCATACCCGCGGAAAACACCGGTAGGAGGTACAATGTGGGCAGCCACAAAGCCTTGCGAACGCAAGTCCGTGCTTTGCTTTTCACAATGGGTGTAATCAGATTGGCCATCATAAAAGCTTCTCACTTGTGGGTTCCAATGATGGTTTCCGTTGGGGAACTTTTCATCTCTTTCAGCAATCTGCTCAGCATTAGGCAGTCCCAGGTTCGTGTATATGTCGATAAACCCAGGATAAATGGTTTTTCCCGTCATATCGGTAATCCAGGCATCAGCCGGAATGGTAATATCAGAACCCACATCTTCTATCCAGCCATCACGCACTATCATGGTGGCATCTTTGTATTGAACATCGGCAGATACAATTATTTGTGCATTGGTAAAAGCAAAAACAGTGGGTGTGTTGTCAGTGAGGCCTGGTTTACGGTGCGACTGGGCACTAAGCCCAAAAACAATAACTGTAAATAGAACCCAAAGGGTAATTCTTGGAAAGTATTGCATGGATGAGTAGGTATTGGTTGTTAAGTTAACGAATGGTTGCTTCTTCCTTGAAAAATTTCTCAAATATATACATACAATTAATTTTCTAAGGATTTTTCCTTGCTCCTGGATGGTTAATAAGTTTATGTTCGTTTAAGTATTTCTATCAACATCAAAACTAACCACATAATCAGGGCCATACAGTCTTTTAACCTCGCTGCTAAATATTGTTAAAAGGAAATTTAGCGTTTTTCATGTTGAAAATTAGCCTGAAACAATAAGTTCATATCCACTGCTAAACAATTTTCTATACATTTGCGATAATATAATTATTGATTCCAAAACCAGACTCATGCATTTAATCAGTTTCCCTTTTGTAATTCTTACATATTTTATAGCATCCCATACTATTGCCCAGAATGTTACTGCATTTGATACCCCAGAAACAGAAATCGAAAAAGCTCAACAAAAGCTGCAATCAAAAGCTGAGGTTTACATCAGTTTTTCAACACACCACCTGGAAGAAAACCCGGATTTAAAACAGCATCTATCCATCGATTACATTTGCTCTGAAGAGGTGAAAGCGTATTGTAATGCTGATGCTTTTATGCGTATTCTTGAGTATGGGATTGAATTTCAGCTTGAGAAAGCTCCTGGTGAAGTTGATTTTGAGTTGAACATGAAAGATGTGGAAGAATTGCTTGCCAAGGATTTAACTGAGGATTGGGATTTTTACCCCACCTATGAAAGCTATGAGGCACTCATGTACCAATTTGCAAATGAGTTTCCTGATTTAGTAAAAATACACAACATCCTCACCCTTCCCAGTGATCGCAAATTGCTTTTTGCCCAAATTTCTTCCGATGTGGAAGAAAGTACACAAAAGCCCCGTTTTATGTATACATCCACCATGCACGGAGACGAAACAGCAGGCTTTGTGCTTTCTTTGCGCCTGATTCATTATCTTCTCAGCAATTACGGTGAACTTGAACCCATCACCCAATTGGTTGATAACATGGAAATTTGGATATGCCCCAATGAAAACCCCGATGGAACTTATACCAATGATAATTCAACGGTTGATGGTGCCATTCGGGGCAACGCCAACGGAGTAGACCTTAACCGTAATTACCCCAACCCGGTAAACAATCCTGTAACTGAAGAACAGCTGGAAACTTCTGCCATGCGTGGATTTTCCGATACACTGGATTTCGTGGCATCTGCCAATATGCATGGAGGTATTGAATTGGTGAATTTTCCCTTTGATAGTTGGACTTCCTCTGATCATTCCCATGCTGACCACTTATGGTGGGAGTTTACGATGTATGAATACGTGGACACGGTAAGGGAGTATGCCCCGGCAAACTATATGACCGGAATGGGAGATGGTGTAACCCACGGTGGAGACTGGTATGTGGTTTATGGCAGCCGCCAGGATTATTTCAATTATTACAAATCAACGCGGGAGTTTACCCTGGAGCTGAGTGACCAGAAATTGCTTGACCCTGCTGAACTGCCCGCCCACTGGGAGTATAACCACCGCTCATTGATTAACTATATCAGGCAGGCAGGCTATGGGATTACCGGTACAGTTAGTGATATGTATTCGGGTGAAGCCATTGAGACCAAAGTAAAAGTACTGGACCATGATCATTCAAACTCTCATGTTTACAGTTCTTTGCCTTATGGCGATTTTTACAGGCCGCTGAATGAGGGGGTGTATGACCTGAAATTTGTAGCCCAGGATTATGATACTTTGGTGATAGAGAACATTACTGTTGCCAACTACCAAACAGTAGAACTGGATGTGCAGATGACCGGACAAAATCCCTTTGCACCACCTGTAGATCTGGTTGCATACATGAATAACCAAAACAGTGTTTACCTGGAGTGGGAGAGCCCTGCTGTTGGCAATGATGATAACCACTATGCCTTTGATCAGCCAAGCCACTACCAAGTCTTTCGGGATGGTCAAATGTTGGATGAAACGTCTGATTTGTATTTTTTCGAGGAGAATCTTACTCCAGGCACATACGAATATACCATCAAAGCCTGGTACGATGAACAACAAGGGCTGTCATATCCATCAAACACAGCAACGGTTACCGTATACGAACAGATTGCTTTCACCATCCACGCAACCTCCACCGAAAATGGCAATATTAACCCAGAAGGTGATATTGAAGTAAACCAGGGAGAGAACCAAACTTTCGTTTTAGAACCTTTTAACGGATTCGTTATTAGTGATGTGCAAATAGATGATAATTCCATGGGTGTCATCGACAGCTACACTTTTATGAATGTTGAAGCCGACCATACCATACACGCAGTATTTGCCCCGGCATCAACAGAAACTTATCAGCTTACATTCAATGTAAAAGATAACCACGGAGATGAAATAACAGATGCATCAATTACCCTTGATGGGGAAGAGCATCCGGATGGAATGTACCATTTTACAGATCTCTTTAGTGGTTCATATCCTTATGTTGTTGCACATGCGGGTTTTCAGGACGAGGAAGGTGTTGTGGAAGTAAACCAGGCTGATGTCTTAAAAACGGTGGTTTTGGAGCCTTTAACTACTTTTGCCCAATCAGAGTCGGTAAATGAAAAACCCCTTTTATTCCCTAATCCCGCTTCAGCAACTGTAATAATTCAAAGTGAAGAAGTAATTGAAAAACTGGTAATTTCTGACATTTCAGGCAGGGTACAGTTAACGTCTGTATTAAACACCAAAGAATATACCCTTGATGTGAGCCACCTGGAAAAAGGTATTTACCTTGCAGGCGTTTTTACCCAATCGGGGATAATACATAAAAAGCTGGAAATCATTCACTAAAGTATCTGCCTGAGGTTTTTGCTGGCCCTGAGAACAGGTTCTTTGATTCGTTGGTACACTTCATCGATATCGCCAGTGCCATCCACGTCAATCACCTGGTTTTGTTCCCTGTAATACTCCAAGACGCCGCGACTATGTGTTTCATGCTCTTCCAACCGTGAAACAATGGTGGATGCCGAACTGTCATAAGGCATTCTTCTTGATGTCCGGCTCCTTTCATCAAGCCTTTTCATTAACTCTATGTAGCTAACATTCAGATTTATAACACAGGTAATGTCCTGCCCTTTTTTTTGTAAAATTCCGTCCAGAATATAGGCTTGCACCAGTGTACGGGGGTAACCTTTAAAAACATAGCCTCTTTCGCTGCTGTTGTTTTCCAGCAGTTTTTTCTCAAGCAAGCGTATAACAATTTCATCGGGCAGCAACAACCCCTTTTCCATATAGGGCTGTACTTGCTTGCCGATGCTGGTTTGTAACCTTACCTCTTCCTGCAACATTTCCCTGGTAGAAATAACTTTAAGGTTCAGTTCATGGGCCAGCCGGTTGGCTTGCGTGGTCATTCCTGCACCCGGGTAACCAAACATCACTACATTGGTCGCTTTTTTCTTGAGGTCTTCATTTACATGCTTACTTATTCGCCGGAAAATATCATCCTCAGTACCTGTACCATCGATATGGGTAAGCAATCCCGTGTCCTTGTAAAACTCTAAAAGGGGCAGGGTCTTTTGGTGATATTCCTCCAGTCGTTTCTTTATAACAGCTTCATTGTCATCTTTTCTATCCTGCTCCTTGGCTCTTTGAAGCAATCTTTGCTTACAAACTTCATCGGGAAGTTCCAGGATAAATATGGATGTTATTTTTTGTCTTAATCTTATAAACAGCCCGTCGAGGATATATGCCTGCACGTATGTGCGTGGAAAACCATCAAACAGGAAACCTTCACTGCTTTCGTGATCTTTTATGGCTTTGTTTATTAATTTTACGATGGTTTCATCATCTGCCAGGCCGCCCCCTTCAATTTGCTCCTTTACCTTTTTCCCTATCTGGGTACCTTCCTTGATTTCTTTGCGAAGTAATTCACCAGTGCTGATGTAGGTTAGGTTGTACTTCTCCATCAATCTTCGTGACTGGGTGCCTTTTCCTGCTCCGGGAGGGCCAAACATAATGATATTTAGCATAGCTATTGTTTTTCAGATGTTATTCTTAAAGCAAAAGCACAAAATTAAACTTAATTTGTGAAATAGTAGTGCTCATAAGAGGAGAAAGTTACAGCGACCTGGTATATGAAGTTGAGCACCCTCCGGATGAAAATCACTTTGTTTTTGGGAAAAGGTAAATTACCGCCTGCAATCATTCTTACAGATTTAGATAATGAACGAAGTCAATCATTTAGATTGGGGTACTACTGTTCAAGTGATATTACCTGTTCGTGTTTCAAAAATCCCCTCTCATAAAAAAACCACTTACAATATATTACTGTAAGTGGTTCATTATGTGGTGACTCCGCCAGGATTCAAACCTGGAACCTCCTGATCCGTAGTCAGGTGCTCTATTCAGTTAAGCTACGGAGCCATGTCCTTGTTTTGCGGTTGCAAAGATAGAGCTTTTTTATTAAGCAACAAACAGCGCGAACAAATTTTTGGGGATTTTTTTCACCGTATCACCGTTTCAGGGAGTCTTTCAGGCAATAACTGCAAAGCATTCAGAGGGGTAGGTCTTTCATGTCTTTATTCGATGTCGGCTTTTTCCAGGTCTTCAGCTTCAACATGCGGGTGCTTTACTACCGCTTTTCTTTTCCATCGCCCCGTTTTGTAATAGGAAAAAGTAGCTATCAGGCCAAATGTCCAGGCTATAGGAATGCCCCACCAAATTCCTGTTGCGCCCATTTCCTGTGATAGAAAATAGGAAAAAGGGATGCGCAACACCCATAGGGACAAAAGTGTAATAAACATGGGGATTAAAGTGTCTCCTGCACCCCGCAGGGTGCCATGCATCATAAACATAGCTCCAAATACAACATAAAATGAACTAACAGTGGTTAAATAGCTGTAACCAATTTCAATCACTTCCACATCGTCGGTAAAAAAGCCCATGAGGTTCTTACCGAAAGTCCAGGCAATAACAGTGACCACCAGTGAAAAGGAGGTTGTCATTTTAAGGG
Organism: Bacteroidales bacterium; assembly: GCA_007131245.1. Classification (GTDB taxonomy): domain Bacteria; phylum Bacteroidota; class Bacteroidia; order Bacteroidales; family UBA7960; genus SKVR01. The sequence continues at coordinate 7,865 of SLQX01000089.1, read as the reverse complement.
TGGAAATGAGCCCCCTTCTTACCCTGTCTACTTTATTGGCGCCAATGTTCTGTCCCACAAAGGTAGAAAGGGCCATCCCAAAGTTCATTGCAGGCAAAGTGGCAAATGAATCTATTCTCCAGGCAATGGAGTATGCTGCAATGGTTGGTGTTCCAAACATATTAACGATGGTCATCAATGCAGCCATTCCTATAGAAACAAAGGTATGTTGCAGACCTGTAGGTATACCAATACGCAGACTTTGTCTGAAGATATATGTGTTAAAGGTTAACCCACTGAAACTAAATTTAATCAACGGGTGGTAGCGGTTAAGGTATATCACCGAGAGTCCGAAAGCGATGGCTTGTGCCAGCACTGTAGCAAAGGATATACCCGCAATACCCCATTTGAAGACGGCCACAAACAACAAGTCAAAACCAATATTAAGAAATGTGGCAATGATTAAAAAATACAGGGGTGTTTTGGAGTCGCCCATACCGCGTAGTATGGCACTAGTCCCATTGTAGCCTGACATAAATATCAGACCTGCCACATATACATTAAAATATTGCGTGGCCTGGCTCATAAGTTCTTCGGGTAATCCAATCAGGCGAAAAATATGTTCGCTCAATAACAAACCCAGGATAGATAAACCAATGGAAGATACAAAGAGAAATATCAATGCGGTATCGATGGCTTTTTTAACATTTTTATAATCTTTGCTACCAAAGTATTGGCTGATAACGACATTGATTCCGGTTGTTATACCTATCATTAAACTGATAAGCACAAATATTACGGGAAAGGAAGCTCCGGATGCAGCAAGGGCTTCAGTACCCAAATAATGCCCAATGATGAGGGTATCCACAATGTGGTAGAGCTGCTGAAAAACATTTCCCAATAACATGGGTAATGCAAATATAAAGATTTGTTTCCCTTCAGGGCCTCGGGTTAAGTCGTGCATTAGTATAGGTGATATACAGTTTTAAACAAGTCATACTTAAAGTAAAGATTTAAGTAGTGCGGCAAAAACACGGGTATTGATTGTTCCTATAATTCCAATGCAAAAGTAACTTATTAATACGGTTTATTGTTTATAGTAAATCCGGAGAAGTTTAAATAATATTAAAGATACATGTCAGCAAGGGGATAGGCAAAATCCTGGAAGAAAAGAAAAATAGAAACAAACTTGCTAACAAAGTTTTGTAATTCATTGTGCATTGTCAAACAAACACTTTAAAAACGACTTTAGTTATAGCAGTTAAGAGAAAATCATTTATAGTCTTTGCCACTCTTTAATACCCGATAAATTTGTACATTTGTCATCCATTTTACCGCAGACAACCGTATGGAAGTTTGTATTGATTTTGTCTCAGAAAAGAAACATGCATGGATTTATCGATTGTCATACCCCTGTATAATGAGGAAGAATCCTTACCAGAATTGATAAGCTGGATAGACCGGGTAGTTAAAGACCGTTATCAAACCGAAGTAATACTTATAGATGATGGCAGTACCGATGGTTCATGGAGAGTAATAGAGCAGCTTAAAAAGGATTACAACATCGTTAAGGCAATCAAGTTCAGGCGCAATTACGGTAAGTCTGCAGCACTGAATGTGGGATTCACTTATGTTTGCGGCCAGGTAGTAATAACCATGGATGCAGACTTGCAGGATAGTCCCGATGAAATTCCGGAACTCTATGATATGGTTTTAAACGGTGGTTATGATTTAGTGAGTGGTTGGAAACGGAAACGCCACGATCCTTTTTCTAAAACCTTTCCCACAAAGTTGTACAATTGGGCCACACGGTTTGTTACCGGAATCAAGCTACATGACTTCAACTGCGGATTGAAAGCATACCGGGTTGAAGTGGTAAAAAGTATTGAGGTGTACGGCGAAATGCACCGATACATCCCGGTTATGGTAAAATGGGCTGGTTTCAAAAATATTGGAGAGAAAGAGGTTTTTCATCAAAAACGCAAGTATGGCCAGACAAAGTTTGGGGTAGAAAGGTTTTTAAATGGCTTTTTGGATTTAATGTCCATTACCTTTGTATTGCGCTTTGGCCGTAAGCCTATGCATTTATTTGGTCTGTTCGGAACCATTTTGTTTACCGTCGGATTCTTTATTGCACTATACCTGGTTTATGCCAAAATATTTTTGGCTGGCTACCATATGACCCAACGGCCGTTGTTTTATTTTGGTTTACTGGCTATGATTTTGGGTACACAGTTATTTGTGGCTGGCTTTTTGGCTGATTTAATATCCAGGAACTCACCCGATCGTAACAATTACTTAATAGAAAAAACCACGGAAGACAATTGGCAAAAATCATCATTTTAGGCTCAGCATACCCCCTCAGAGCAGGTGGCTTATCCACGTTCAATGAACGTTTGGCCGAGGAGTTCATCTCTCTTGGGCATGAAGTTATCATCTATACCTTTTCTTTGCAATACCCGGGATTTTTATTTCCTGGCAAAACACAGTATGCCACAAGACCCGCACCCCTGAATCTCCCCATTAAAGTGAGGGTGAACAGCATCAATCCCATAAACTGGTGGATAACCGCTAAAGAAATCAGGAAAGAGATGGCTGACTTACTTGTCATCCGTTACTGGCTGCCATTTATGGCTCCCTGCCTGGGAACTATTGCTGCCCGGGTGAAAAAAAATAAAAAGACCCGGGTTGTGACCATTGCCGATAACATTATACCCCACGAAAAAAGGCCGGGTGATACATTCCTTACACGCTATTTTGTAAAAAGGAGTGATGGATTTGTGACACTCAGCCGTTCAGTATTAAAGGATTTGGAGCAGTTTGACAAAAAAAACAAACCTAAGGTTTTTTCACCACACCCCCTCTATGATAATTTCGGAGACAAGATGTCCCGGGATGAAGCCCTGAAAATATTAAAACTATCTGCGGATTACAGGTATATCTTGTTTTTTGGATTTATCAGGGATTATAAGGGGCTTGACATATTGCTCAAAGCCATGGGAGAACCCGCTATGGATGATTTACCAGTCAAGTTGATTGTGGCAGGGGAGTTTTATTCATCTGACTTGCCTTACCTGAAAATTATTGGTGAAAAAGGTATAGGGACAAAAACCATCTTGCATACACAGTTTATTTCAAATGATAAAGTTGCTGCTTATTTTTGCGCTTCAGATCTTGTGGTGCAACCTTACAAGGATGCCACCCAAAGTGGCGTCACACAAGTTGCCTACCATTTTGATGTTCCCATGATCGTAACCAACAAAGGTGCATTGCCCGAAATGGTACCTCACAATGTGGCGGGGTTGGTGGTAGAGCCTGAAGCAGGAGAAGTAGCAAAAGCCATTGCAAAGATTTATAAGGAAAATATGTTGGAAAACTTAACAAAAGGCGTGCAAACACAGAAAGGAAGATTTTCCTGGAAAAATCTTGTCAATGCTGTTTTTCAGGCAGCAAAACCATCTTAGTAATTTTCTCCCAGCCATGCAACAAGAAATTTTACAAAACATCAGGGATTCGATAGCTGTGAAAAACGAAATTTTGAAAAATCCCGTTCTCATTCACTCACTGGAACATGCCATTGAAAAGCTAATCCAGGTGTATAAAAAAAATGGCAAAGTATTATTTTGTGGTAATGGGGGCAGTGCGGCTGATGCCCAGCACCTGGCAGCAGAACTCTCAGGTCGGTTCTATTATGATCGCCCCCCACTCAATGCTGAAGCTCTGCATGTGAACACTTCCTTTGTAACGGCGGTGGCCAACGACTATGGTTATGACCAAGTGTTTGCACGAATGATTCAGGCCGCAGGGTGTGAGGGGGATGTGCTTGTTGTCTTATCCACTTCAGGAAACTCACCCAATATATTGCATGCCATCGAAGCGGCCAAACAAAAAAAAATGCTGGTAATCGGACTGACTGGTCAATCCGGAGGGAAAATGAAAAATGACTGTGACATCATCCTGAATGTTCCTTCAGAAGTGACACCCCGCATACAAGAATCACATATCATGCTTGGTCATATATTGTGTGAGCAAATTGAAAAAAAGCTTTTCCCTAAAAGATGAAAAAGATACGGCATTTGCAACCCGATGATTCATGGACCCTTTTTCTGGACAGGGATGGTGTGATTAATGAACGCCCTTTGAATGATTATGTAAAGAAGCCCGAAGATTTTCAATGGATTGGTGGAGTTCGTGAAAGCATTGCCTGGCTTTCAAAGGTTTTTGGCCAGGTAGTGGTCGTTACAAACCAGCAGGGGATAGGCAAGGGGATAATGACAGAGCAACACCTTGATAAGATTCATCAGAAAATGCTTGCAGAAATCCATGAAAAAGGGGGACATATTGACCGGATTTACTATTGTCCGGCCTTAAAAGAGGCAAAAAGCTTTTACAGAAAACCTAAACCTGGCATGGGTTTGCTGGCCAAAAAGGAGTTTCCTCAAATCAATTTTTCCAAATCTGTTATGGTGGGGGATACTATCAGCGATATGAGGTTTGGTAAATGCTTAAAAATGCTTACTGTTTATGTGGGACTTGACCAGCGTGAACTTATCCTGAACGACAGCCTGATCGACTTTTCTTTCAATAGCCTGACGGAGTTTTCTGATTATCTGAAAACAAAAATTTCTGACACTCCTGCAATCTAATTTTAGAACCACCGTTCATAAAAAAACTTTTCAAGCCAAAATTTAAAGTTGCTATTTATACCATGATTAAACTGGAAACATTAAGTGTACAAACCATTTTTACTTTTACCCTGATGCTGGTAGCATTATCAGTTACTGGCCAGTCCGACACTATCAACCAAATAGATGAACACGGACAGCGACAGGGCTATTGGCGTGACCATTTTGAAAGAGGAACCATCCGTTATGAGGGTTATTTCAAGGATGGGGAGCCCACAGGGGTTTTTAAATACTATTACCCCCAGGGTGAGTTAAGAACTGAGCTTATACACCAGGATGGAGAGGAAGGTGTTAAAGCCACCTATTATCATCGCAATGGAGCTATCCTTGGTGAAGGTTTTTTTGTTGATCAGCAGAAAGAAGGTCTATGGAGATACTTTAGTGAAGACGAAGTCCTTCTCATTGAAAACTATTATCAAAACGGGGTTAACCACGGGATTTGGAAAACCTATTATGATGACGGTCAAAAAGCTGAACTACAGACCTGGCACAGGGGAGAACAGCATGGATTGTTTGAAAGATACTTTGTCAATGGTGAACTGCAAATTAGAGCCTATTACGAGCATGACCAGCTCCAAGGCAGATATGAAGTGTTTTACCCGGAAGGCCAGAGAAGAGTGGTAGGCTTTTATGAAGAAAATCTGGCTGATAAAACATGGACCTTTTATACCAAAACCGGGGATATAGAAAAAAGAATTTTTTATAATAACGGAGAAGTTGAAGATGAAGAGATTTTTATCGAACAAGAAGACGATGAGGCAATTCCATTACGTCCTGGCCCAAGTTTGCATGACGATTCCTTTTCTCCGGGTGGGTTCTGATTTATCCAATTCATTGTTGTTTTTGAGCAAAAGGTTATTGTTTTGTTAACCTGAATAAATAAGCCCGAAGACCCCCTTTACAGGTGTTTTGTACTTATCAAAAGAATAGGCAGGCTCTTGCTCATGCAAGTTATGGGGGTAAGGTGTTTATCAGTGATGTTTTCTATTTTCAGAAATTTTGTATTTTTACCCCATATGGTACTCCGAAATTTTGACATAAGCAGCTTGAACACCTTTATTCTTCTACCAGCTTTTGCAATGATTTTTTTCGCTTGTGAAACAGAAGATGCCCCACCGGTTTTTATGGGCCAGGAATACTTTGGGCAAACGCCAGGAAAGTGGATAATTTATGATGTTGACTCAACAGTCTATGATGATTTTTTGGGTGAAATTTTTCACTACCAATACCAGGTGTTGGAGTGGAACAAAGAAACTTATATCAACAGCCAGGATGAAGAAGCTATGCGTCTGGAAAGATTTTGGAGAAAAAATGATGGTCAGCAATGGAAAATGAAAAATATATGGAACTCTGTGCTTTTGGATAACAAAGCAAAAAAAACGGAAGAGAACATTACATACGTTAAACTGGCTTTTCCGCTAAAAGAAAACCAGAGGTGGGATGGCAATGCCTACAATACCCGGGAAGAAAAACCATATACAGTTACCCAAATACACCAGCCCATTGATTTACCCAACCACAAGCTCGACTCGACCCTTACTGTGCTGCATATCGATTTCCAAACCCTGATTGGTGAAGAGCTTAAGTATGAGATATATTCAAAGCATGTAGGTATGGTTATAAGAAAATATAAGGAACTGGAAAAAGAAGTGGATGGAACAATTATACGAGGAGTGGATTATACTTATACCCTTGTTGATTATGGGATTGATGAAAACCTGTTTCAGGATGAAATGACATTCAGATAACTTATTGAAAAGAACCTTTATGGTAATCAGGTTTGTAACAATCATAATACTTATTTTTAGTTTTGCCGCTGCCAGGGCAGATACCGCTGTAATGGTGTGGGTAGAGTTTAAGGATAAGGAATCTTCGCCTTACAGCCTGAGCAGGCCACATGAGTTTTTGTCGGAAAGAGCTATTGAACGGAGACTGAAACAGAACATATCTCTTGACTTTTATGATTTGCCTGTTTCACCGGGTTATATTGAGTTATTACTATCAGATACTACACTACAGCTTTACTACACCAGCCGTTGGTTTAATGGAGTATTGCTTAAAACAAAAAGCCAAAGCTCGGTGGACTTGATTGAGCATCATGATTTTGTTTTCCGAACAGAAATTGTAAAACCTTTACCCGCAGATACAATAACTCCAATTGTGCCTGTTCAGTCGATGGGGTGCACCCAATACCCAATGAAGTTTATGTCACAATACACCCTTGACCGAGCGTTTGGGAGTTTTCCATTTCCCATTTCCGGTAGCTGGGCCGATTACCCTGCCTATGGAGAAGCTGAAAATCAAACCACGATGCTCAGAGGTGATGCTTTACATAATAAAGGCTATGCGGGTAAAGATATCGTAATCGCTTTGTTAGATGCGGGATACAGAAATACGGACAGCCTGGAAGCATTTCAGTGGCTAAGAGAACAAAACCGACTACTGGGATATTATGATTTTGTGCAATCCAAAGCAAAACTATACCAGGGACATGCCCATGGCACATATGTATTATCAGTAATGGCGGGTCATCTACCGGAAACCTTTTCAGGTGCTGCTATAGAAGCATCCTACTGGTTACTGCGAACTGAAGATGCTGCATCTGAGTATCGCATAGAAGAATACAACTGGCTGGCTGGAGCCGAATTTGCTGATAGCGTGGGAGCCGACATCATCAATTCGTCATTAGGTTATACGGTTTTTGATGATTCATTGCAAAACTACACCTATGCTGACATGGATGGACAAACTACTGTAGTAGCACGTGCAGCAAATATGGCTTCAGATAGAGGCATGCTCGTGGTGAGCAGTGGCGGTAATTATGGTGCGCAAAACTGGCGATATATCGGTTCTCCTGCCGACGCAATCGGCGTTTTGTCTGTAGGTGGCACCGATGAGCAGGGTAGCAGAGTCGGGTTCAGCTCCATAGGACCCAGCTATGATGGCAGAATTAAACCTGAAATTATGGCCCAGGCACAAGGTGTTTCAGTTATAAACTACCTGGGAGCTGTATCATATGCCAATGGCACATCCTTTTCCTCTCCTGTGGTGGCTTCCCTGGCTGCATGCTTATGGCAAATGTTTCCCATGGCAACAAATGATGACATAAGGCAGGCAGTTATCCAAAGTTCTGACCGCTACCTAAACCCAGATTCACTCTATGGATTTGGTATCCCTGATTTTGCCTTTGCCAAAAATATT
>SLQX01000249.1 GCA_007131245.1 Bacteroidales bacterium | reverse complement strand
GTTTTCTCAGGCCTGCACTGCACGGCTCCCCCTTCTACCGTGTCTCGACGAAGGCGAGAGGGGGCTGGGGGGGCATGATCAAGGGGTATAACCCCATTGCTGCTAAAATTATCGGAATTTAAATAAGGTTTTCTTCTTTCTAAGGTTTATTTTTTTGAACCAACTAAGAATTATAAGGGCATATAAGTTTTTCTTATAATTTCTTATATGTCTTATATGGTTCATTACTAACCGTGTTGATGCTGTCGCACCTTCATGCTTTTTTGTATTTTTGTTGTGGTTTGGAAAAAGATTCTTTTATGCAAAAACAAATTTCTCTCCTGCGGTATTCCAGGATAGCAATCCCTTCTCTTCCTGCGCTGCTGGTGGTCATGGCGATGGTTCTGGCAGCCGGGAATGCCACGGCTGAAGTCAGGACACCCGAAGTACCGGCCCAGATGCATCAGGTGACCTTTCATGTGGACATGACCACGGCTACAGATTTTGACCCCGGGCTGGATGTGGTATATATCACCGGAACCTATAATGGCTGGAGCACCCCTGGCGACGACCCGGAAACCCAGCTGATGGAGCAGGTGGATGACTCTTCTGTCTACACCATCACCCTTATGCTGGAAACAGGTGAGGTGGCGTACAAATATTTTCTCAACCCTGGCTGGTCGGAGGGGGAGTGGAGCGGCGATCCCAACCGGGTGATTCATGTTGACGCAGATATGACGGTGGACAATGTGTGGGGCGTTCTGGACGGCCATTACACAGTCACCTTTGATGTCCGGGATGAGGAAGACCAGCCCGTTGACAATGGGGTGGTCACCTTCGACGGTGTCAGCTACCCGCAGGGGCACTACCAGGTGCTGGATGTGCCGCCCGGTACATGGACCTGGCAGGTGGCAGCACCAGGTTTCTCCCCGCAGTCGGGCATGGTGGAAGTGGTGGATGAGGATGTGACGGTGAGCATGGTGCTGGAGCCGGGCGAACCTGTCTTTCCGGTCACCCTGTCGGTGAACGATGCCTCGGGATTGTACCAGGCGCTGATGCTGTATGGCGACCTTACCGACTGGGAGAGCATCCCCATGAATGAGGACCCTCCCCACCAGTGGCATTATACAATGTACCTGGAGCCGGGTACGTGGGAGTGGGGCGTGTATGGCGATGATGGCTCAGGGGAGCTGGAATGGCTGCTGCCTGGCGACAACCTGTCTTTTGTGCTGCACGAGGACGGGGAGATCAGTGGTGAGACTTCCTTTGTGATTGAAGCCCCGGAGCCCGGCACCCATCCGGTAACCTTTTTGGTGGATATGAGTACCGCTGTGGATTTCGACCCGGAGTATGATATTGTACATCTCACCGGTACCATGCTCGACTGGGCCACTCCGGGCGATGACCCTGCCAACCAGGTCATGTCGCGTGTGGACGACAGCATGGTGTGGAGCAAGACGCTGGAGCTGGAAGCGGGCTATTACGAATACAAGTATTTCCTCAATGATGGATGGGATCAGGGCGAATGGGGTGGTACCGACAATCGTTCTTTGGATGTGGATGGCGCTATGACCGTGGAGGATGAATGGGGGGGGTATGAAGGGGACCTGGTGGTAACTTTTGTGGTGGAAGATATGGACGGGGCGCCGGTGGAGGATGCCATCGTCAGCCTGGATGGTCAGCCAAATCCGCCCGGGGAGTATGAGATAACGGGCGTTTTCCCGGGACACTACCCCTGGGTGGTTGCCGCACCTGGGCATGTGACTGCCAGCGGTGATGTGAATGTGACAGAGGATGTTACGATAGAGGTGATCCTGGTTCAGGGTGCTTCAACCCTGATGCCGGTAACCATAACGGTGGTGGATGAGTCGATGCAGCATGAAGCCATCCTCTTCAGGGGCAGCATGACCAACTGGGAGAATGTCCCCATGTCGGAAAAGATACCGCATGTCTGGACACGGGATGTGTATGTGCTTCCGGGATCTTACGAATGGGCCGTTGTGGAGGACGATGGAAGCGATACGGGGCTGTGGCTTCTGCCCACTTCTGAGAACCTCCATTTTCAACTGGATAACAATGGCTTCATATCGGGACAGATATCTTTGGTCATTGAGTCAACCGGACTGTTGACCCTTGCTGACGGGTTGCCGGCTGTCTATCCCAACCCGGTGGAGCACACCCTGTTTGTGGAACTGCCCCAAAAAGGGTCTCTGGTGCTGATCGACGTTACAGGTGGCGTGATACACTCTCAAACCCTTTCTCCCGGTACCCATACCCTGGATATGTCTGGCTATACCCCGGGCGTCTATCTGCTTCGCATGGATACAGAGGAGGGCAGACCCTTTACCCGAAAGATTATCAAACAATAACGTTTTTTATTCGATAAAATACAGCTGATCTAAAAAAGAAAACCTAAACATCGGTCAAAAACAATACAAACCCCTTGATCGTTTAGATAATAACCCATCAATATATTTTAGTAATTAATTCTAACCTGAGAAAAATGAATCCATCTTTACAAAGCAAGATACGCCACGCAGCACCATTTTTGGTTCTGGTTTTCCTGTTTATGTCAACCCATGTGGGTGCCCAGATATATCCCCCCGACGGTCTTCGGATGCCGGGTGACTGGAATGGCTGGGTCAACGACCCCGGTATGGGGGGAGATTTTGACCTGCAGCTCATCAGCCAGGGTCAGTTACGCTGGACCACTACTTTCCAGTACACTGGGGAGACGGGTACGCAAAATTTTAAATTTGTGAGCACCTCCTTTGAGGATGAGTGGGGCAACCAGTGGGCCGGCAATACGGATGTGACCTTCAACATGCCGGAGACATTCGTCTATGGCTCTCCCAGTGATCCTGACAACACCATAACGGTTACCGCCCAAAACTGGTATACGGTGGTGTTCGAAGACAGTGGATATGAGGATACCCGTGCTATCTTTATGGAAACAGCCCAGCAACCCGTTGAGCTGCTGACGGTATCCCGGGAGCCGCTGATGGTTTCCCAGCAGGAGCCTGTGACCCTCACGGCCACCCTGTCGGCGCAACCGGGTGACGATGAGTATTTTTTTGTGAGATATACCACTGATGGTTGGGACACCTCACACATGGTTGCCATGGATGTGGAGGGTGAGATGGCTGAAGCCACCCTGCCCGGCCAGGAGAGTGGTGTTGAGGTGGAGTACTACCTTCTCAGCAGCGTGAATGATCAATTCACCGAAGATCATGATCTGTGGACCCTGCGCATGAACAACAACCAGGGCAGCAACTATGCTTATACCGTTGATGTGGAAGTGGAATGTGGTGATCAGATGCAGGTGGTGTCCACCGATCCGGTTTTTCCCCGCGAGGATATGGCCGTTTCCGTTTATTTTAATGCGGAGCTGGGCAATGGCGGTCTGATCAATTTTGAGGGTGACGTGTATGCCCACACGGGTGTGTTAACCGATGAAAGCCAAGATGAAAGCGACTGGAAGTACGTGAAGACCGAATGGGGCGAAAACACCCCTGAGACGATGCTTACCCCCCTGGATGACAACCTGTACGTATTGGAAATAGATGACATCCGCGACTATTATAACGTGCCCGTGGGGGAGGAGATTCTGCAAATGGCTTTTGTGTTCAGGGGCGGTGAAGCCGATGAGGATGGCAACTATCCCGAGCATAAAAACGCAGATAACTCGGATATTCTGGTAACGGTTTACGAGGAGGAGCTAACCGTGAAAATCCTCAGTCCGGATGCACGCGACCCCCTTGCCAGTCCGGGACAGTTGCTGCCCGTATGTGTGGCAGCCCTGGAAAACGAAACCCTGGCCTTGTACCTGAACGACGAGCTGCTGGTGGAAGAGTCTGCCACCTCGCTGGGTTGGCCCCTGGTGCTGCAGGATATGGATGCAGGAACCCATTGGATAAAAGCCGTTGCTGCCGCTGGTGATACGCAGGTGAAAGACTCGGTTGCCATATACCTGCGCGGCCCTGTGCAGGTGGAAGAGCTGCCCGAAGGGGTGGTCAACGGTATCAACTATCATGACGACCATAGTGTCACCCTGGTGCTGCACGATCCCCCCGCCCTGAAACAGCATGTGTTTGCCATCGGCGACCACAGCGACTGGCTCCCCGGTGATGACAACTACATGAAGCGTACACCCGATGGTCAGCACTACTGGATTACCCTCACCGGGCTGGAGGCAGACACTGAATATGCCTTCCAGTACCTCATTGATGGTGAGATGCGCCTGGCCGACCCTTACGCCGAAAAGATCCTGGACCCCTGGAACGACCCGTGGATACCTGAGGAAACCTATCCGGAACTGAAGGAGTTTCCCTATGACAAAACCACAGGCATCGTGAGCATCATGCACCCCGGCCGGGAGGAGTACTCGTGGGAAATAACCGACTTTACACCTGTGGCCATCCATGAAACCCAGCAAGACCTGGTGATTTACGAGCTGCTCATTCGCGACTTCCTGGAGAGCCGCCATGTGACGGAGGTGATAGATAAGCTGGATTACCTGGAAGACCTGGGTGTGAACGCCATCCAGCTGATGCCCATTATGGAGTTTGACGGAAACGACAGCTGGGGATATGCCCCTAATTTCTTTTTCGCCACCGATAAGTACTATGGCACCCGACAGGCTTACAAAGCGTTTATCGATGCATGTCATGCCCGCGATATAGCAGTGATCCTGGACATTGTGCCCAATCACGCCTTTGGCCAGAGCCCAATGGTGAATATGTACTTTGACCCCGATGCAGGTGAATATGGTCAGCCGCTGCCCGAAAACCCATGGTTCAACCAGCAGGCCCCACACCCCTATAGCGTGGGGTATGACTTCAACCACGAAAGTACTTATGTGCGGGAGTTTTTCTACCGGGTATTTGAATACTGGCTCACCGAGTTTAACGTAGACGGATACCGCATTGACCTGTCCAAAGGGCTTACCCAAACCTATTCCGGCGACGATATGGGGGCATGGAGTGCCTATGACCAGAGCCGCATCGATATCCTCACCGATTATTACAACCACATCAAATCAATAAATCCCGATGCCTATGTTATTCTTGAGCATTTTGCCGCCAATGATGAAGAGACGGTGCTGGCCAATACGGGAATGATGCTGTGGGGTGCCAACGATGGCAGCTACCGGCAGGTGGCCATGGGGTACCAGGACAACGCTGACCTCTCCTGGTCGTACCACGCCAACCGCGGATGGAACTACCCCAACATCATCGACTATATGGAGAACCATGATGAGGAGCGGCTGATGTATGAAGCCCTTACTTACGGCAACGCATCGGGCGATTTCAACCTGAATGATACCCTCACCGCCCTGGAACATATGCAGATGGCGGCGGTGCTGTTCCTGGGCATCCCCGGCCCCAAGATGATATGGCAGTTTGGCGAGCTGGGCTACGACTACAGCATCTTTTACGGCGGTGGCCGGACGGTTGCCAAGCCCGTAAGATGGGACTACTGGGATATGCCCCAAAGGCAGGAGCTGCACCGGGTGTACCGCGCTATGGTCGATCTGCGCAGCAGCGATGCCTTCCGCTTTGGTACGTTTGACCACGACTTTGGCGGGCTGGGCAAAAGGGCCTGGGTGAGCCACGAAAGCATGAATGTGGTGATCGCCGCCAACATGGGTGTGGAAGGGTTTGATATGGCACCCGGATTCCAGCACGGCGGAACATGGTATGACTACTTCTCTGGTGATGAGGTGGACGTGACTGACCCCTCAGGCCACTCCCTGTGGTTTGGTCCCGGCGATTACCGGGTATTTACCAGTGAGCCACTGGATCGACCCTTTTACCATTTTACCGTTACCGTATTGGATGAGCACAGTGAGCAGCCTCTGGAAGAGGCGAGGGTGGAATTGGAACGCAGCGGTAGCCGTATTACCGGTGCCCAGGGAGAAGCAGTGTTTAGTGTGCTGGAAGGGGAATGGGATATAGAGGTTTCCCTGGAGGGATATATGCCTTACCACTCCACCCTTACCATGGATCATGACATGGACTTGGTGGTTCTGCTGTCGGCTGATGATGTGGGCACTACCCAACCGCAGGTTTCGCACATCACCGTTTACCCCAACCCGGCCGATGGCCATTTTGCCATCCATGCACCCGAAGGGGCCCGGGTGGCTGTTTATGGTCTGGACGGACGGGCCATGGTGCAATATGAGGCAACCGGTGAAGAGAAGGTGCTGAACACCCGTGGGTGGCTGCCCGGGGTATATGTTGTCAGAGCCTCTACCAACCGTCATCAAAGTGAAGCAGTGAAAGTAGTGGTTTACTGATGAAATGGTTCGCGCTTTGGTCTTTGGGCAGGAGCGTTGGACACAGCAACCTGCCGGAGGCCGGACATACCAGCGTGGGTGTCCGGCCTCCGGTTTTTACAGGGTCGTATCCCCTGCCTGATCTTCAATCTCCCGGGCAATCTCCCTGGTAATTTGCCAGGCATTCTCCACGTGTCGCTGCAGGGTGTTGCGCTGGGCAACGGACATGCGCAGGGAGTATTTGCCATTCAATACGGTATGGGTCAGGTACACCTCACCCGAGGCGTTGATGCGTTCCAGGAGGGTGCGGTTCAGGGTGGTAAGCTCATCTTCACCGAGGCCGGGCCTCACATGGCGGAAACAGACCAGGGTGAGGCTGGTGGGAGCGGTTAGTTCAAAATCTTTGTGATCCTTCACCTGGTCAGCAAACCACTGTGCCAGCCGGATGTGTTCACGGACCATGTGACGTATCCCCTCCACCCCCCGGGAGCGAATCACAAACCACAGCTTCAGGGCGCGGAACCGCCTGCCCAGCTGGATGCCCCAGTCGCGGTAGTTGTTCACCTGATCGTCGGCCCGTGTTTTCAGGTACTCGGGCAGGATGGAAAAGGTGCGCCGCAGGATGTCGGGCTGCTTTACGAAGTAGGCCGAGCAGTCGAAGTTGGTGAGCATCCATTTGTGTGGGTTGAATACGAACGAATCGGCATGGTGAACACCTTTCATAAACTCCCTGTGCTCGGGGGCAATGGCAGCAGTGCCGGCAAAAGCGGCATCCACATGGAGCCAGATCTTGTGCTTTTGGCAGATGGGGCCGATGGCATCCAGAGGGTCCATGGCCAGTGATGATGTGGTACCCAGGGTCGCCGCCACACAGCAGGGGATAAGCCCCTGATCCAGGTCTTTGCGGATGGCTTGCTCCAGGGCTTTGGGGTTCATGGCAAAGCGGTCGTCGGTGTCTATGAGCACCAGGTTTTCCCTGCCAAAGCCGGCAATTTTAACCCCTTTTTCGATGCTGGAGTGTGTTTGCGACGAGGTGTATACGCGCAGGGTTTGCTGGAAGCCCTTTTCGTTGATGTTGAAGTGGGTTATCCGTTCGCGGGCCGACAACAGGGCGCACAGGGTGGCGGTGGAGGCGGTATCCTGGATCACACCGGTGAAATCCCCGGGCAGTCCCAGCATATCGCGCAGCCAGCGCATCATTACCTCCTCCAGCTCGGTGGCCGACGGGGAGGTATCCCAAATCATGCCCTGGACACCCAGCCCGGCGGTGAGCATCTCGGCCAGCACCGACTCGGGACTGCTGTTGGCCGGGAAGTAGGCAAACCATCCCGGGTGCTGCCAGTGGCTGATGCCCGGCATGATGATGTTTTCAAAATCCTTGAAAATGGTGTCCATCTCTTCGCCCCACTGCGGCGCTGAATCGGGGACCCGGCTTTTTACTTCTCCCGGCTGTACTTTTGATTTTACCGGGTAGCTCTCGATGTTCTCCATATAGTCTGCCATCCAGTCTACAAACTGGTGGGCATTTTTGCGAAAGGTATCGTTGTCCATAATCTGTGTTTTGATGTTGTGTGTGTAAGAAGTAGGGGACGAATTTACGCAATATTTGCAAAGGAAACTTTCCCCGGGGGGGCGAAGGTTTTATTTTTCAGGGTGGATGGATTTGGCAACGGACTGGGTTGGAAAGAAGTGGCACCCTGGTTTTCCAGGGAGCCTTTCTTGAATCCTTTTGGGGAAAGAAGAAGTGTGTGCCGGAATTTTCAGCAGACCAAAACCTCCACCCCTTTTTCGCGACAGGCTGCCATGAGGTTTTTTGGGGCACTGTCATCGGTAATGATGGTATCTACCCTTTCCAGGCCGCAGATTCTGCCAAAACCCCGCTTGCCAAATTTGGTGGCATCGGCCAGGACTATCACCCTGTGTGAAGCTTCAATCATAACTTTGTTGAGGGAGGCCTCCATGGCATTTGTGGTGGTGAGCCCGTACTCCACATCGATGCCGTCTACCCCGATAAACAACTTGTTGCAGTTGAACCCTTCCAGCATTTTTTCGGCCAGGGGGCCCACCACGGAGGAGGAGCGCTTTCGGATCATGCCCCCAAGCTGTATCACCTCTATCTCGGGGTGGATGGTCAGGTTCTGCGCAGCGATGAGGGATGCACAAATCACCGTTAGTCCTTCCCGGGGTGTGATTTGCCTGGCCAGCTCATTGACCGTGGTGCCCGATGCCAGGATGATGCTGTCGTGGGGCTCGGTGAGGGTGTCGGCACACCGGCTGATGCGTTGCTTTTGCTCCACCTGCAGCTTTTCCTTTTCATTTACCGGACGCTCGGCAATGTAGGGGTTTTGGGGGGTGGCACTGCCGTGGGTGCGATAAAGCAGGTTGCGGTCTTCCAGTAGTTTCAGATCTTTACGAATGGTTACGCTTGATACTTTGAGTGCTTTGCTTAGTTCCGAAACATTCACATATCCTTTCTTTTTAAGCTCATTAAGGATGTGCTGGTGTCTTTCTGCGATGCTTAGGGCCATGATGATTTGTTCTTATATTATTGATGATGAGTGAAAAAGGGCTTTTTGTTGGGTTTCTTGCAATCACTTACGTTTATTCTTTCGTTTGGTGTTCAAACTTACATATTTTTTTAACGGGAAACAAAAAAATTGGGTGGGATTGTATAAAAGACCGTTGATTAGGTTGTAGTATGTGTTTTATTTTTGTCGGATGTGTGAAAAGATTTAAAAGTGAAAGAAAACGAAAGAAAAAAGGTTGCGAAAACTTGTTTGTTTCTATTTTTATTTTTAATATTGCATGGAGAGAGCTGCGAAAGTTGTTTTCAAAAAAACCAAAGTCACAAATCCAAAGTCCAAAAACATGATGCAACGCGAAAAGATTTTACAACAAGTACAGGATTTCCGGGAGAGCTACGATTTTATCGTGATAGGAGGGGGTGCCACCGGGGTGGGTATTGCCCTGGAAACATCCACGCGGGGTTACAAAACCCTGTTGCTGGAAAAGTCAGATTTTGCCAAGTCTACATCCAGTAAGAGTACCAAGCTTTTGCACGGTGGGGTACGATACCTTGCCCAGGGTGATGTTGCCCTGGTGCGTGAGGCTTGCGTGGAGCGGGGGCGTTTGTTGCGCAATGCTCCCCACCTGACCAAAAACCAGTCTTTTGTCATCCCGGCCTTCGGCTGGTTTGATGAACTTAAATATACCGTAGGCCTGAAGATGTACGACCTGCTTGCGGGTACATACAGCCTGGGGCGCTCCCACAGGATTTCCAAAAAGAAAACCCTGGAGAAGATCCCCACCATCCAGGCGGATAAGATTACAGGCGGGATCGTTTACCACGACGGACAGTTTGATGACACCCGCATGGCGGTGAATGTGTTGCAATCGTCCGAAGAGAATGGTGCCCATGTGCTCAATTATACCGAAGTGAAAGGGTTGACCAAATCGGGGGAAGGAAAGATAGATGGTGTGCTGTTTGAAGACCTGGAAACGGGAAAGAATTATAACGTCAAAGGGAAGGCGGTCATCAATGCCACCGGCGTTTTTGGCGACAGGATATTGCAGCTGGATGAGCCGGGTCTTGCAAAGACCATCCGCCCCAGTCAGGGCATTCATGTGGTGCTGGACCCATCCTTTTTGCCGGGCGACCATGCTATTATGATCCCTAAAACCGATGATGGCCGGGTATTGTTTGCCGTGCCGTGGCACAACAAAGTGGTGGTGGGCACCACTGACACTCCCGTGGAGGATGCCTCACTGGAACCGGTGGCCCTGGAAGAGGAGCTGAAGTTTATCCTGAAAACCACCGCCAAATACCTGACAAAAGCACCCCGGCGAACCGATATACTGAGCATATTTGCAGGTCTGCGCCCATTGGCTGCACCCAAAGCGGACAGCTCCAAAACCAAGGAGATCTCTCGCAGCCACAAAATTGCTGTTTCGGATTCGCACCTGTTTACCATGGTGGGAGGGAAGTGGACCACTTTCCGCAAGATGGCCCAGGATATGGTAGAGCGGGTGGAAGAGGTGAAAATGTGGGAAAAAACCAAATCCCAAACCAAAAACTTCAAAATTCACGGGTATCAAAAAGATGTCGACCTGGATGACCCCATGTATGTGTATGGCACCGATAGGGAGAAGATTCTGGAGTTGGCATCTTCTGAACCGGGGATGGATGAAATACTCAGCGGAATCTTCAAGCTGAGAAAGGCCCAGGTGGTATGGGCGGTAAGGCATGAAATGGCCCGCACGGTGGAAGATGTGCTTGCGCGCCGTACCCGCTGCCTGTTGCTGGATGCCCGCGAAGCAAAGCGCGTGGCTCCACAGGTGGCCGCCATCATTGCCGAAGAAACCGGAAAGGATAAAAAATGGGAAGAAAACCAGCTGGAGGACTTTATGAAAGTGGCAGAAAACTATATTTGCTGTGATAAAGTCAAAGTCTAGCTGCTCGTGTTTCATAAGCAGGGGAGGCGCAACGAAGATAAATACCTGAAAAAAACCAAACAGAAAGTTCAACCATTAAATGACAACACACATGGAAAAATTTATTTTGGCACTGGACCAGGGGACCACCAGCTCACGGGCCTTGCTTTTTGACAAAAGCGGCCATATCCGATCGGTGGCACAAAAGGAGTTTGAACAGATATTTCCCCGCCCGGGCTGGGTGGAGCACAACCCCCGGGAAATATGGTCGTCGCAGGTGTCTGTAGCCGCCGAGGCCATGTCGAAGCTGGGCATCAACGGCACCTATGTGGCAGGCATCGGCATCACCAACCAGCGGGAAACAACCATCGTTTGGGACAAAAAGACCGGCGACCCTGTGTACAATGCCATTGTGTGGCAAGACCGCCGCACATCTGGATACTGCGATGAGCTGAAAGATCGCGGGCTGGCAGAGATGATCCGCAATAAAACCGGTCTGGTGATTGACGCCTATTTTAGTGGCAGCAAAATCAAGTGGATCCTGGATAATGTGGAAGGGGCACGCGAAAAAGCCCAAAACGGCCAACTGGCCTTTGGTACGGTTGACAGCTGGCTCATCTGGAAACTTACCCAGGGGCGTACCCACATCACCGATGTGACCAACGCCAGCCGAACCATGCTATACAATATCCACGACCTGAAGTGGGATGAGGAGATGCTCGAACTCATGGATATCCCCAAATCCATGCTCCCCGAAGTAAAATCATCCAGTGAGATATATGACCATACCAATACCACTTTCTTTGCCTCCAAAGTACCCATTGCCGGTATCGCCGGTGACCAGCAGGCTGCTTTGTTCGGGCAGATGTGTGTGGAGGAGGGGATGGTGAAAAATACCTATGGTACAGGATGCTTTATCCTGAAAAATACGGGGCAAAAACCTTTTATCTCCCAAAACAACCTGGTCACCACCATCGCATGGCAAGTCAATGGCAAAACCTATTACGCCCTGGAGGGGAGTATCTTCATAGGGGGTGCCGTGGTGCAGTGGCTGCGCGATGGACTGGGGATTATCAAGTCCTCTTCGGAGGTGGAGTCCCTGGCCGGAGAGGTGGAGGACAGCGGAGACCTGTTCTTTGTGCCCAGCTTCACAGGGATGGGCGCACCCTACTGGGACCAGTACGCTCGCGGATTGATGGTGGGGATCAGTCGTGGCACCAACCGTGCCCATATCGCTCGCGCTGCCCTGGAAGGCATCGCATACCAAACCATGGATGTGGTCAACGCCATGAAAGCCGATACGGGAATGGAGGTGAAACAGCTTCGTGTTGATGGAGGTGCTTCGGCCAACAACCTGCTGATGCAGTTTCAGTCGGATATCCTGCAAACGGATGTCGTACGCCCGGAGGTGATCGAAACAACAGCCCTGGGTGCAGCCTACCTGGCGGGGCTGGCCACCAAATTCTGGGACAATATCGACGAGATCAGGCAGCAGTGGACGCCTGACCGGCAGTTTGAACCGGCGATGAACACGGTGGAGACCCGCCAACGCAAAGAAAAATGGGCCAGCGCCGTGGAGCGCGCCAAAGCCTGGATACAATAACTGAATAACCGGGGATGAAGGGTGCTTATGGGATGGGGCTGTTCTGTAATGGTTGCACCAGGAAGGACTGCAGAATGCAGGATGCAACCGGCACCGTATAGATGCTTCACTGCCAAGACAGAAAAGCTGCCGGCCCTCTTCATCCCTTTTTTCAACAAAACAAAAAAAGTATAATGGATAATGCATTGATATACGAAGTGATAGGAACAGCCATCCTCATCATAATGGGTGGGGGTGTAGTAGCCAACTCCATATTGAAAAAGTCAAAAGCCGAAGGCGCCGGCTGGGTGAATATTGCCTTTGGCTGGGGGCTGGGCGTGTTTATTGCCGTTATCGTTGCAGGACCACATTCGGGGGCACATATCAACCCCGCTGTTACCATCGGTCTGGCCACGGCAGGGTTGTTTTCATGGGCCAGTGTGCCGGGTTATATCATCGCCCAGGTGATTGGAGGATTTTTGGGTGCCTGTGTGGTTTACCTGGTTTTTAAGCTCCATTTTGATGCCACCGACAATCCCGATGGCAAGCTGGCCATCTTTTCCACCATGCCTGCTATCCCTCACCGCTTTTACAATATGGTATCCGAAGTGGTGGGCACATTCATCCTGGTGTATGTGATCCTCCATTTTGCCGATCCTGTGATACTGTCAGACAATCCCACCGTGCTTGCCGATGCCAAAATCGGACTGGGCTCCATCGGGGCTTTGCCCGTGGCATTGCTTGTGGTGGGTATTGGCATGTCGCTGGGCGGGCCCACTGGTTATGCCATCAACCCGGCCCGCGACCTGGGTCCTCGGATTGCACACACCGTGCTGCCCATCAAAGGAAAGGGAAGCAGTGGCTGGCACTATGCGCTGGTACCCATCCTGGGCCCGTCCATCGGTGCGGTGATCGCGGCAGGGTTGTTTTTATGGGTGAATTAACGGGGGGTAGTAAGGAAAAAAGGAAAAGAATTATAAGAAAAAGCTTTTATGCCCTTATAATCCTTAGTTGGTTCAAAAAAAAAAGAGGTGACACTGTTTTGTGTGTGATGGCAATGCAGCAAAAATCCCCTATGAATGACTATTCAACTCCTTCAGAATAGTGTGGTCTCTTATATACTCCAATCCCCGGGTTGCAACCCGGGGATTGGAGTATTCAAGCCCTTCGGGCTTGGGTTGAATCTCCACAATATCAACTTCAATATCAACTTCAACCCTAACCTTAACCTTAATTTTACTAACTTTGCGCCTTTAAAAACCCCTTAGAACTATGATGAGAACACATACTTGCGGTGAGTTGAGGATCACCGATACCGGAAAAAAAGTTACCCTTGCAGGATGGATACAGCGCTCACGCGATTTGGGCGGAATGACCTTTATCGATTTACGCGACCGCTATGGCATTACACAACTGGCCTTTAATATGGAAACCCAATCCGATCTTTGCCGCCAGGCTCGTGAGCTGGGACGTGAATATGTGGTGCAGGCCATCGGTAAAGTCGTTGAAAGAAGCAGTAAAAACCGCAAAAACCCCACCGGGGAAATAGAAATCATTGTGCAGGAGCTTAAAGTGCTCAACCCGGCTGAAACTCCCCCTTTTACCATAGAGGATGAAACCGACGGAGGGGATGACCTTCGGATGAAGTACCGTTACCTGGATATACGCCGCAACCCGGTTCGCCAGAACCTGGAGCTGCGCCACAAAATGGCCATTGAAACAAGAAATTACCTCAACAATGTGGATTTCATTGAGGTGGAAACACCCGTGCTTATCAAGTCCACGCCGGAAGGGGCACGCGACTTTCTTGTTCCCTCTCGCATGAACGCAGGACAGTTTTATGCCCTGCCTCAATCTCCACAAACGTTTAAGCAGTTGTTGATGATTTCGGGTCTGGATCGCTATTTCCAGATTGTGAAATGCTTCCGCGATGAGGATTTGCGCGCCGACCGCCAGCCTGAGTTTACCCAGATCGACTGTGAGATGTCGTTTGTAACGCGCGATGATGTGCTGGAAACCTTTGAAGGGCTGGCCCGCCATCTGTTTAAGCAGGTGAAGAACATCGACAATGTGACTTTCGACAGGATGAGCTACCATGATGCCATGAAATACTACGGCACAGATAAGCCTGACACCCGTTTCGGGATGCGTATGGGCGAGCTGAATGAATATGCCCGGGACAAGGGCTTTAAGGTGTTTGACGATGCTGAACTGGTGGTGGGTATCAATGCGGCCGGTTGTGCCGGCTACACCCGTAAGCAGCTGGATGCCCTGACCGATTGGGTGCGGCGTCCGCAAATTGGTGCCAAAGGATTGGTGTATGTGAAATGCAATGAAGATGGCAGCTTCAAATCTTCGGTAGATAAGTTTTTTGACCAGGATCAGCTCAAAAGCTGGGCGGATGCTTTGGATGCACAGCCCGGTGATCTGCTGTTGGTGCTGGCGGGTGATGATGCGGCTACCCGTAAGGCCATGGGCGAACTTCGCCTGGAGATGGCTAACAGGCTTGAGCTGCGCGACCCCAACACCTTTTCATGTCTTTGGGTGGTTGATTTCCCCTTGCTGGAGTGGGATGATGAAACGCGGCGCTATTATGCCATGCACCACCCCTTCACTGCACCGCTGGAAGAAGATATGGACAAATTGAACTCCGACCCGGGAAATGTGCGTGCCAATGCTTACGACATGGTAATCAATGGTGTGGAAATAGGAGGTGGCTCCATCCGTATTTTCGACAGGGATATGCAGGCCAAAATGTTTGAGGTGCTGGGCTTTACACCTGAGGAGGCCCAGTCACAGTTTGGATTTTTGATGGATGCGTTTCGCTACGGAGCACCCCCACACGGTGGGGTGGCCTTTGGGTTTGACCGCTGGTGCTCCCTTTTTGGTGGCTCGGAATCTATCCGGGACTACATCGCATTTCCGAAAAACAATGCAGGACGGGATGTGATGATTGACAGCCCTTCTGAGGTGGATGAAAAGCAGCTGGAAGAGCTCTCTCTGAAACTGAAAAAGTAACAACCGGCATCGTTATGCCGGGAAATAACGTAAAGCCAGGATTGTCCTTCTTTATGCCCGGTGGAGTGATGGTTTTGTGAAATCTTTGTAACTTGCCCTGTGGTTTGCGTTGCTTTTCTCTACCTGTTTTTTGCTTTTTATGCAGTCACTTTTAAAGAATGGTGCTGCTTATTTTTTCGGGTGTTTTGAGATATGCAGCTTTTTAATTTATAAAATATGTTTTCCGTCAATAACCTTTCCGTACAATTCAATGGTGTTTATCTGTTTGAGGATGTTTCGTTCATCATCAACAAGCGTGACCGAATAGGTCTTGTGGGTAAGAACGGTGCAGGCAAAACAACCATGATGCGTATCATTACCCGGCAAATGACGCCCGAATCGGGTCGGGTGGTTATTCCATCCTCGGGCACAGTGGGCTACCTGCCCCAGGAGATGAAGCTGCGCAGCACCAAAAATGTGTTGGACGAAACATTTACTGCTTTTTCGGAGGCCAATGACCTGGAGCTTCGCATAGAGAAATACACCAGGGAGGTAGCCGAAAGGGAAGATTTTGAATCGGAGGCATACCAAAAGATTGTGGAAAAGCTTGCCGAAGCCAATGAGCGTTATGCCCTGGTTGGAGGGGGGACACGCCAGGCGCGCGCCGAAAAAGTGTTGCTTGGCTTGGGTTTTGAACACAAAGATTTTCAGCGGCCCATGTCAGAATTCAGCGGCGGGTGGCAGATGCGTGTGGAGCTGGCCAAGATATTGTTGAAAAACCCCGATTTGCTTCTGCTGGATGAGCCCACCAACCATCTGGATATTGAATCCATTCAGTGGTTCGAATCTTTTCTGCAGGATTATCCCGGAGCCGTGGTGCTTATTTCCCACGACAGGGCTTTTTTAGATAATATCACCAAAAGGACGGTGGAAATATCCAAGGGTAGAATATATGATTATAAAGCACCCTATTCGGAGTACGAGTTGCTGCGCGAAGAGCGGCTGGAGCGGGAGTTGGCCATGCATACCAACCAGCAGCGGGAAATAGCCCAGATAGAGCGGTTCATCACCAGGTTCAGGGCCAAAGCTACCAAGGCCAAGCAGGTGCAATCGCGGGTGAAGCTGCTGGAAAAAATGGAAAAGGTAGAGGTGGATGAGATGGACAATTCTGCCATCTACTTCCGTTTCAACCAGGCTCCCCCCTCAGGAAAAGTTGTGCTGGAAGCAGAAAATGTGGGCAAAAAATACGGGGAGAAGACCGTTTTGGAAAATATTGAGTTTTCGGTGAGCCGGGGTGAGCGACTGGCGTTTGTGGGTCGCAATGGCGAGGGAAAAACCACCCTCTCGCGTATTATCGTAGGCGATCTGGACTACAGCGGTACCATGAAACCGGGTCACAATGTGGTAATTGGCTACTATGCCCAAAACCAAACCGAGCTGCTGGATGGTGAGAAGACCGTTTTTGAAACCCTTGACGATGTGGCCGTGGGAGATATCCGGAAAAATATCCGCAACATACTGGGCGGTTTTCTTTTCCAGGGCGAAGAGGTGGATAAGAAAGTTAAAGTGCTTTCGGGTGGGGAGAAGTCGCGGCTGGCCATTGCCAAGCTGTTGCTTTCGCCCGTGAATCTGTTGGTGCTTGATGAGCCCACCAACCACCTGGATATGCGTTCCAAGGATATCCTCAAAAGTGCCCTGCTGCAATTTGAAGGTACCGTCATCCTGGTCAGCCACGATCGCGATTTTCTGCAAGGGCTTACCAACAAGGTTTTTGAATTTAAAAACCGCAGAATCAAAGAGTTTATCGGGGATATCTACGATTTTATTGAAAACCGTAATATCCAGCAACTTACCGATTTGGAACAGGCCCGCAAAACAGCTGAATCACACTCTTCAACAACCGAATCGGACAATAAGAAGCAGTGGGAGCGCAAAAAAGACGTCGAGCGCGAAATCCGAAAACTGCAAAATCAAATATCACGCTGTGAAGAAAAAATTGGTGAGCTGGAAGTGAAGATCGAAGAAGCAGAGAAAGTTATTTCTAACCCCTCTGAGTATGCAGAAGATTTTTCCAGGGATGATTTTTACAAAAACTATTCATCCCTGAAAACCGAGCTGCAGACCCGTGAAGATGAGTGGGAGGATTTGCAGTTGAAGCTGGAAGAGATGGAAGGTGAAAAGTAAGTGCCTTGGGAGGGTTGCAGGTTTTGCCTGGCCGAGCGGCATCCCCTAATGCCTTTTGAATTAAAGCAATTGCACGCTGTATGCGCTGATGGCCTGAACGTTCATGTTTCTACACTCATTTTTTTGTCAAACTTATTTGTTTGTGAACCTTTGTATCCTGGGGAATACGGCAGAAAAGCAACGTTTCTTGTTGTGCCTGCAGATGTACTCTTATTTGTGATGGAAACTGGGGTTAGAACCGGGGGAAAGAGGGCCTGGCTGGAATCAGATTTTTACAATCTTATGTTTGATGGCATAAACCACAAGTTCTGCGGTACTGCTAATCTTAAGTTTTTTCATGATATTTGATTTGTGGGCTTCCACAGTACGCACGCTGATGTGCAGGTTGTCGGCCAGCTGCTGGTTGGTCATCCCTTTAGTGATGGCTTGCAGGATTTCGGTTTCACGGTCCGTAAGCCTGCTGTTTTGGGCTTCTTTGCTGCCTTTGGTTTTTAAAAAGTTTTCAATAAGAATTTCGGATACAAAACCTTTGCTGTAGTGTTCGCCTTTCATTACCGTATGGATGGCTTCGATAAGCTGCCCGGGCTTGAAATTTTTGGGCACATAGGCCATGGCACCGGCTTCAAAGCCGGTTACGATCATGTCTTCGCTAACAGATGAGGAGTGGAGTACTACCCGGGTATTGGGAAACTCTGAAACAATTTTGCGGGTAAGCTCAATACCGGTCATCCCCGGGAGGATTACGTCCAGGATAACAACATCGGGCTTGAGATCATGTACCTTTTGGTAAGCTTCATCGCCATCCCCTGCAACACCAATCATTTTAATATCAGGTATTTTTGAGAAAATCTGACGAGTAGCCAAAACAATGAGGTCGTGATCGTCAACCACCAATACCTTGATTTTATCCAATTGTTTATTGCTTTTTGAGTGTGATATGTCCCGGGTTTTTTCCAAAGCGCAGTTGTTTGTTTTTATTTATTTTGTACGGTAAAAAGTTAAGAAGGTTTTAATTTTTCCGTAAAAACCCTCTTTTTGATGCACGAATTACGTACGCAAATCACTATAGCACAAATTTACTAAAAAATTACAATAAATCACCAGGGAGTTTGTTTTTATAAGCAAAAAATATTGCTTAAGCCAAAATCATGGCCTATTCATACCTTAGTGCCTCAATAGGATCGAGTTGGGATGCTTTTGCTGCGGGATAATATCCGGCCACCAGTCCTACACCCAGGCAAAGAAGGATACCAGATATTATCCAAAGCCAGGGGACAATAAAAGGGTTTCCGATAAAATAGGAGATAATATTCCCGGCCAACATACCCAGGATGATACCTGTGACACCCCCAATCTGGCAAATAATGATGGCTTCGGCCAGAAATTGTTGTTTGATGGTCGATTTTTTTGCACCCAGTGCTTTTCGTATCCCTATTTCGCGGGTCCTTTCGGTGACCGATACAAGCATGATGTTCATCAGCCCGATGGCCGCACCCATAAGCGTGATGATGCCGATAATGGTGGCCGCCATGGTCACCATTCTGATATTGTCAATGAGCATCTGGGCTATGTTATCGCTTCGGCTGATGTCAAAGTTATTGGGTTCACCAGGTCTGAGTCCTCTGATGTTTCTGAATAAACCGGTGGTTTCACTGATGGCTGTTTCCATGTCAGCGATATTTTGCGCACTGACATTAATGGTGTAGTTCATATTGGGCCGGGAGAAGTTTTTCCGGGCAGAAATTACAGGAATAATGCAATTTCTGTCACCCGTAAACCCAAAAGATACTCCCCTTTCCTCCATGATGCCAATGACCTGGTACCTGACCCCCCGGATGGTAACAAATTTTCCAAGGGGGTTTTCGTTTGCCTGGAACAGGCTGCTGGCAAGGCCACCACCAAGGATGGCCACATTGGCCCCGGTTTCCAGCTCCCAGGGTGAGAAGTTTCTACCCTTCTCCAGCTCATATCCTGCGGTGTGCAGGTAGTTGTCATCGGAGCCGGTGACAGAGATGTTGGGATTGGACTCTTCTGACCTGTAGCGAACCACAGCGCTGCCTGTCCCCCAAACTGACAAGGAAACCCTGCCGGGGAATGTAAAATTATTCTGAAACTCCATGGCCTCCTCAAAGGTAATTCGCCTGAAGGATTGGGGCTGGCTGCCATCCCCCATAACTCTCATTTCACGGTTACGTATGGAGAAACTGTTGGCTCCCAGGCGTGAAAAGCTGGAGGTGATCGACTCCTTGATGGAGTCGATGGAGGTTAGGATACCCACCACAGCCATGATTCCAAAAGCGATGATCAGGATGGTGAGCAATGCACGCAACTTGTGACTGCGGATGGCACCCAGTGAGATTTTGAAGTTTTCGAATGTTACAGCGGGGTTCATGACATTATAGTTTATTACCAAAGGCAAGATCTCCGGCATCGCCTAATCCGGGAACAATATATGCTTTGGCTGTAAGTTCATCGTCCATATCCCCCAACCATAAAGTATAATTGTTGGTGGGAAGGTGTTTCTTAAGATAGTCTGCACCCTGTACACTTCCCAGAATGGAAACTATATGGGTGTGTTTGGGTTTTCCTTTTGAAAGCAGCTCTTTGTAGGTAAGCACCATGGAGCCCCCGGTTGCCAGCATCGGATCCGAAAGGATCAATATTTTATCCTCCAGGGAAGGGCATGAAGCATACTCGATTTGAATGGTGAAGGTACCGTTTTTGTGATGTTTGCGATAGGCCGATATAAAAGCGTTTTCGGCTCTGTCGAAGAAGTTGAGGATTCCCTGGTGCATGGGTAGACCAGCCCTCAGAATGGTGGCAATAACCGGCTGCTCTTTCAGCACTTTGCAATCGGCTTGCCCAAGGGAGGTGGTTACCTCCTTGTCTGTCCACTCAAGTTGCTTACTGATTTCGTAAGCAAAGATCTCACCCAGCCTTTCCATGTTTTTTCTGAATCGTAAACTGTCTTTCTGAATTTCAACATCACGCACCTCTGCGATGTATTGGCTCAGAAGAGAATTCTTTTTTGCCAAAATATGTGTCATAAATTTATGGATGTTTAGAGTTTAACCAGCTGCTTCTTTTTTCCTGTACAAAAAATACAATTCTGCCAGGGGCTTTAAAATTAATGGAAATTTGTTGATTCTTAACTGTAAATATACACATTCTTTTGAACCAAAACCCTTGTAAAACCTTGCCAGATTATCATCATTTGAACCCTCAAAGTCGAGGGTCAGGTTTTTGCCGGAATGTTCGCGAATGTATTGGTCAATGATAGCGGTCATTGCCCCGTTTCCTCTGGCTTGAGGTGTGCTTCCCGAGAAAATGAGTATGGATTTTTTATGACTGCGAAAAAATATAACCCCTGCACAAAAGGTGTTTTCGGCACTGTAGGCGCTATAACAAATAGTATTGCCACGGTATATCCCCGAATAAACCAGGTGTTTAAACATGTTGTACACCTCAGGGCCCATGTTGCGTATGGCTTTCCCGCGATGGGTTTTGAAACTGTCGATGATAGGCATGGGGTCGCTGTTTTTGGTGACAAAGACTTTCTCCCGCCGCGATTTTTTTAGGTTTCTTTGGGTTTGACCCGAATAATTTTTTCTTAGCTGCTCATAAGGTGATATCAAATCCAGCTCATAGGTTCGGTTCTTTGTTATTTGGGCTTTGCCCCATCTTTTCAGAGGGTTGTGGGTGTTCAGGTTGTATTGGATAAAACGGAATTTGCCGGGAATATGTGTCAGGAAAAGTTCAATGAGTTGCTGATCTGGAGGTGATTTGAAGAATATACCCAGCTGCTGTACAAAAAAGGGCTGGAAAATATAGCTGAAACCCATTTTTGTCCTGTTGGGTAAAGGCATCACTGCATCATAGTCATTATACACCAGGGCTGACCACCCGGGGGCAACCTGGTCGAGATAGTAAGCGTAGGGATAGATTATGCCGTTAATGCTCTGGTCAATGGCTTCATCCCATTTGTTGAAATCAATCTCTTGATGTGTAAGGTATTGAATCATAAAATCCTTCTGGCGTTTGTGTTATGTTTAGATAACCCCGTGCAGAGGTTGTGTGTGTCTTACCTTTTTTCTGTTTCACAGGCATATTTCACCAGTTCGACATAGACCCTCTGCCATTCTTTCCATTCAGGCGTATCGGCAAGTGAGTGGTTGTGCCACAGCGAAACAAACGTGCCGTTGACCTTTTTTACCTGCTCCACCATTTCCCGTGATTTTTCCAGTGCCTGGTCGGGGGAGAGTTTCATATAATCTTTCAGGGTGCCATCCATAAGGGTAGTGGGATATATCCTAAGATGGGTTTCCATCTCTTCTGACAGGTTGTAAAAATGAAAAGGTGTGCATGTGCCAGCCCTAAATCCGGTGTGAGTAGCGAAGGCCATAGAGAAATCATTTTTTATATTGTTTTTAAGCAGGTTGATGTAGGTGTCGGGAAGATGGATCTTCAGGTAGTGTTGGCGGCTGTTGGTAACCGGTTTTTTCAGGATTTCTTCCAACACCGCGATTTCCTGTTGCAGGCGGTTTTTCTTGTGATGCGATGCAAATGAGGGATGAATGCCTGTTTCTGCATAGTCACCCAGGGTTTTTACCAGGGTGAAAAAGCTTTTTGAGTGCACTGAAATGTTACGGTCCATGGGACCAAACTCACCTGAAAGAAAAAAATAACAGGGGCGTAAGTCGTATTTTTTTTGCAGGCTTAGTTGTAAAGGGTAGGTGTCGAAGGGATCCGCTTTTTTTTGGCTTTGCACTTCAACTCTTGTTTTCAGTTTTTTCAATTGGAAGGTGAAAAGCTCCTTAAGCATGAGCAGGAGGTTTCTTGACAGCCCTTTCCCTTTGTAGGCATAGGCTATATCTATATCGTAGGTAGGGATAAAGCGAAACCTGCGCTCCTGGGAGGTCAGGAAGGGGAATTTTTCGAGCAGCTTTTGTTTAAACTCCATGGCCTGTATATCCACCACGGGTTTGTCAATAAAACCATGGTTGAAGGCAAGGCTTTGGTCTGCCTCAAAACGGCCGAATCGATCCTCCAGAAAAGGAAGGTATTCTTCATAGCGGCTTACCATGTAAAAGCCGGAAGCAAAGATATCGTAACCCAAATCACAGGAAACCCCGGGGTCTTTTTGGGGAAAGAGCACATGGGAGCCATTGTGAGCCTGACTTTCCGGGGAGAACTCTTTCACCCCTTTCTCCAGTAAAAAACCTGAAGGGTTAACTTTAAGATTCTCCACGGGAAAATCCCTGTCAGAGTAGTTGATCCTGGCACCTTTAAAATTGAGAAAATCTTCACTGGATTTTGTGATTTTATAGTCAAAGCCACAAACTTCG
>SLQX01000152.1 GCA_007131245.1 Bacteroidales bacterium | reverse complement strand
ACTATACGGTCTACGCAGTCGACCGCAGAGGTCGCGGCAGAAGCGGCGATAATCAAGATTATCATCCGGAGCGGGAGTACGAAGATATAGTTGCAGTGGTCGATTCAATTGATGAGCCGGTAATACTGCTTGGCCATTCACTTGGCGCCAACATATCGCTTGAAGTTGCCCTGCGAACCGATAATATCCGCAGACTGATATTGTATGAGCCGGGTTTTGCGATTGGCAAGCATGAACTCACCTCTGATGTGGTGGTTGCTGATGTGCAAGCGCTGATTAACAATAATGAGAAAGAAGAGGCACTCATGCTATTTATGCGTGAAGTAGCTTCATTATCGCAGGAAGAAATAGATGCATTTCGCAAGGATCCCAGCTGGCAAAGCCGGGTAGAGGCAGCTCATACCTTGGCCCGCGAAGAACGGGCTGTCAGTGAATACAGATTCGACGCTGACCGTTTCGCAAACCTGAACACGTCAACCCTGTTATTGACCGGCAGCGAAACTCCTTCAATCTTCAGAGAAACAACAAAAGCTGTTCACAGTGCCCTTCCAAACAGCCGTATAGCTACTCTCGAAGGACAGGCGCATATTGCCATGAACACCGCACCGGAATTATTTCTCAGGGAGGTTATGGCTTTCCTCAAAGAATAGTGTTTACGGGTATCAAAAAATAAAATTAAAAAATGGAGGATTTGAAAGATGAATAAATTTAAAGTTTCAGAATTTATCAAAAAGAGTTTTGACAACCCGGATGAAAGAACAGAATTTCCCGGGACGACATTGGAAAGCGTTAAGCTCGGTGATTTCACGGTAAGCCGGCTTACATGTGAACCCGGATGGCGATGGTCTGAATCGTTGCCATCCATCATTGGGACCGATACCTGTGAGTTTGAACACCCTGTTTGGATGATTTTATCCGGACAGTTTGCGGTTCTGATGGATGATGACGGCAGGATCGAAGAGTACGGACCGGGTGATATCGGCACAATACCTCCAGGGCATGATGCGTGGGTTGTGGGCGATGAGCCCGTTGTGGGAATTGACATACAGGTTAATTCTAATGGGAAGTGAAAGCACCACATCATCGACAACTGCTTTCCGGATTTCTCTTTTCCTAAACATTTTGATGATTTTTCTTCTGGAATACAGGACACTAATAATTTTTAGGATGTTTTCCGCTTGAGGCATGAGGGGTATATTAGCGATTGTAATTAAAATTTGAAAGGATGAATACAACAACATTCACAGACTTAAACTCCTGCGCCACGCTTGCCAATGGCGTGGAGATACCATGGCTGGGCCTGGGAACCGCCGGCAGCTGGACACCGCACCACAAAAGTTCGGAGGGTACTGCCAGGCTGGGCTCCGACAAGGGTGTGGCTGAGGCTGTGAGCGCAGCGCTTGATGTGGGATACCGGCACATCGACACCGCTTTATTATATGGGAATGAGGAGGCTGTTGGCCGGGCTATCGCATCCCATCCGTTGGATCGTGAGGAGGTTTTTATCACCACCAAGGTGTGGAACGATGACATTGCAGCCGGCCCGGACGCTGTCCATGCCGCAGTGGAAGCCTCGCTGAAGCGGATTGGGGTTGATGCGGTCGATCTTTTGATGATCCACTGGCCGGTAAAGGGCTGGCCGGAGGCGTGGCAGGTACTGGAAAAATTGGACCATCAGGGCAAAGCCCGCGCCATCGGGGTATCCAATTTTGATATCTCTCATCTGAAAGAGTTGTTCAGCCATGCTTCGGTTATTCCCATGGTGAACCAGGTCGAATTTCATCCTTATCTTCAGCAGCCGGAGATCTTTCAATTTTGCCTGGATCACGGTATTCAGCACCAAGGATGGTCACCGCTGATGGTCGGCAATATCGGTGATGTGGAGGAGATAATGCAAATAGCCGGCAAGCATGGAAAAACGCCGGCGCAGGTGGCCATCCGCTGGGCGCTTCAGCGCGGAAGTGTAACCATACCCAAATCTTCAAAACGGCACCGAATAGAAGAAAATGCTGATGTGTTTGACTTTGAGCTTTCGGTGGAAGAGATGCAGATAATTAACTCTCTGGACTGCAATCAGCGAGTCGGCCCTGATCCACAGACGTTTCCTGCCGGCTGGGATTGACTCGCAACTGATTCAAAGTCCGTTGAGTTTGGTACCTGAATGTATTTCAAACCGAAGAAACGATTATTAGATTTCTGTCCCGGTATCCCACCAAAGAATCATTGGAAACGGTAATTGAAATGGGTATGGCTGAAGGTTTAAACCAGGCATTTGATCAACTGGAGAAAGGATTGAGAAGACCATTGAAAAACAAATAACGAGAAACAATGTGTTATGAGAAAAGTTATGCTGGATTTGGCCGTTTCTCTCGACGGTTTTATTGATGGGCCACAGGGAGAAACCGACTGGTGCATTATGGATGGTGATATGGATTTTGAAGGGTTTCTCTCAGGTATAGATACTGCTTTTTTTGTAATTGAAACTAACAGATTTTCGTCAGGCGTAGTGCAACTTGTTTATAAACCTGAGAAATCTTAACTTTAACCAATGATGAATGGTTTTTTTATCAATCTATGACCCTCACCAATCCAAAATTTTAAAACACGAATCAGATAATTAAATAAGTTCTGCAATGACAAAGCCCAAAACAGTTGATGATTACATAAACTCAGCCCCTGAACATGCACGGGAAAAACTCAATGAGATTCGTGCCCTCTTAAAATCAATTGCACCAAATGCAAACGAGGAGTTGAAATGGGGCCAACCCGTATTTATCGAAAACAGGATCCTTTTTTCCTATGCAGCCTTTAAAAAGCATCTGAGGTTTATGCCAACCGGACCATCCCTTGAACCTTTCGAGGAAGAACTATCTCAATTTACCAGGGGTAAGGATACCGTTCAGTTTGAATATGATAAACCCTTGCCGGTAGAATTGATCAGGAAAATAGCCACCTACAGGTACAAGGATGTAGTTGAAAACGACGCCAAATGGATGTATTAAAGAGTATTAATAACGGACTTTTTTTAAAATGCAAATAAAATAATATTACGATTAACTGGATTAGAATAACAAACAGTTTTATGAACAAAGAAATTCAGAAATACAATGATTCCCAGTCTGATGAAGACCAGGATATCTGCAACACATTATCCAGGGTTATCAATGAGAATCTGTCCCGGGCAGAAAACAAGATTTGGCATGCACATCCCGTGTGGTTTCTGGATGGGAATCCCATTGTGGGTTATAGCAAACAGAAAGCTGGTATCCGCCTGATGTTCTGGAGCGGTGCCGATTTTGAAGAGGAAAAACTGAAACCTGGTACCGGGAAATTTAAAGACGCCTCAATATTTTATACTTCGGCCGATCAGGTCAATGTCGAGGATCTGGAGCGATGGCTCGGGAAGGCAGAAAATATACAGTGGGATTATAAAAACCTTATAAAGCGAAAAGGAAAGCTGAAACGGTTAAAGTAAACTTTGTCATTTAAACCCTATAAAAC
Source organism: Bacteroidales bacterium (assembly GCA_007131245.1). Lineage (GTDB taxonomy): Bacteria > Bacteroidota > Bacteroidia > Bacteroidales > UBA7960 > SKVR01. The sequence continues at coordinate 19,360 of SLQX01000152.1, read as the reverse complement.
CAGGCACTATGAAATTAGCCTTAGTATTGATCTTGTCAGGATTGCTGGTAGTAACCGTTCTGACTAAGAAAGAGGACAACACCATAATGGAACAAACTAAAAACAAATCTGACATGAAACAAGAGCTGTATACCTTTCTGACTTTTCAGAAAAACGACGCTGAAGAAGCCATGAACTTTTACATAAGCCTGTTTGAGAATTCCAGGATCATAACCCTCAACCGCTGGGGGAAAGAGGGTCCCGGAACCGAAGGCACCATTATGCATGCAACTTTTGAGCTCAATGGCAAACAGTTTATGTGCAGCGACAGTCCACCCGTGCACAACTGGGATTTTTCACCTGCTGTTTCTATCTATGTGGACTGTAAAAACGAAGAAGAAGTTGACAGGCTTTATTCAAAACTATCTGAAAACGGTCAGGTGGCCATGCCATTGGACAATTATGGCTTCAGCCGTAGATTTGGCTGGGTTATAGACCGATTTGGCATTTCTTGGCAATTGAATTTGCAATAGGTTATTGGCAAACAACCTGCTTAAAATTCACCGCCCATGCGAAAAATTATCTCCATATCGTTTATTTCTCTGGATGGGGTGATTCAGTCACCCGGCAGCCCGGAAGAAGACCCTTCAGGTAATTTCAGCCAGGGAGGATGGGTAGCCCCTTTTAACGAAGACCTTGATAACAATTTCTTGCATAAGCTTTTACAACCAACCGACTTGTTATTGGGGAGAATTATATTTTAAGGATAACGGGTACTGGTTTAATGAAAGCTCACTGTTGTCCGGTTAAACTAATCATCTTCCTACGGAACTCATTTTAGGGCTTAAACTTCTTGATATAAACATCACATTCTAAAGGGAATGGGCAATTGCTCCCATAATGCAATAACTCCGTCAGGAGTGAAATGTTTATTAGTTAAAAAAGTGACGCCGGTATATTAAATCCTGTAGGGATGGCACAATCAAAAAATATTTCAGGACAATTCATTCCTTTTTTACCGGACAACAATGATTTTGTTATTAATTAAGTTTCGATTTTAATGGGACACTATTGTTCTAAAATTTAAAAAAAATACCAACTTAAAACCATTTTGGTACCCGACAAACACGCAGACAAAAAGTATACAATAACTTAAACTGAGCTGGACGGTATCCGATAGGATGAAATAAAGCAAAAGTGTTGGAGTCATCATTTCACGGCTAATAGATGGCTGAATTTGTTTTGACAATTGACCGGATACGGCATTTTGAACCGGTGAAAGCACAAAATGGAAAGTAGTCTTTTACCATACCGTCTGTAAGACCAATTATTTTGATTAATTTTATATGGATAAAATTGAAAAAAATAAGGAAAACATGGCACTTAGGAAGAAAGTATATCTGACAGCCGGATATAACACCATATCCATGGGCACTGGTAGAAAAGAATTTCATCCCCGAAAGCCCCGTCCTGGTATTGAGGATTATATCAAAGAAGCCGGACAGGCTGTACTAAAACAAATAGGTGGTGCTCATAAAGTAGATGAGTGCGTCATGGCTAATTTTATGGCTGCCCGTTATAATAAACAAGGAAACCTGGCTGCATTTTTTCCATCCATTGATCCGGCCCTTGCTTACAAACCAGGTGTGCGGGTTGAGGGTGCATGTGCCAGCGGAGGGTTGGGCCTGGCTACAGGAATCAGGTCGGTGCTGGCTGAAACAGCTGATGTGGTACTGGTCGTGGGAGTGGAGGTGCAAAACTCGGTAAAAGCTGTTTATGGTGCCGATATTCTATCGGGTGCAGGCTGGTACAAAGAACGAAAAAAAGGGCATGCTCATTTTTTCCCGGGAATGTTTAGTAACAGGGCAGGGGCTTACTTTGCCAAATACGGAAGAGACCGAACGCGCAAGGCAATGGCCAGGTGGTATGTCAACGCCATTGAAAATGCCAGATTATGTCCTACAGCACAAGAGTATGAAAACAAGAACCCCGATTTGGAGAAACTGGCTTTAACAGAGCCCAACCCCAAAAAATTTGTTGAAAATCTTAATGTGTACGATTGTTCCAAGGTGTCTGATGGAGCTTCGGGGATTGCTGTCATGAGTGAGGAAGGTTTAAAGCGCTGCGGCATAGATAAGAAGGATGTAGTAGAGGTGATAGGGCTGGGGCAGGCTGAATATGATCTTACTCTGGCACCCAAAGAGCCTACCTGGTTACACACCACACAAATCGCAGCAGAAAAAGCATTAAATATGGCCGGCATACAGCAAAACAGCCTTGCAACCCTTGAATGCCACGATTGTTTTACTATTGCAGGGATTTTGGCCATCGAGGCAATGGGTTTTGCTCAGCCTGGTAAAGGGCCCGACTTTGTGCTGGAAGGGCATACAGCCCGCAACGGGCAAATACCAATTAATACTACAGGCGGCTTGATTGGATGGGGGCATCCCACAGGAGCTACGGGTGTTCACCAGGGAGTAACCATATGGCAGCAGCTTACTTCAAAGGCCGGTGATGCCCAGGTAAATATTCCCGGCAATAAACCTTATGGTATGACCTTAAATATGGGTGGTGACGATAAAACCCTGGTATCTATAGTGTATAAAAAAGTTTAAGCAACACCATTTCAAAACCAGTTTTTTTCAGTATGAACATCCAGGGTTTGGTTGAAAACTTAAAACCGCTGAAGGGGTTATGTTATGATGTATCCATCCAACCTTGTTTTACCCTATAGCATTGCTTTCCATAAAATATCTACGGGGTGCATGGCTTTTCTTCGGGTGCCATCCCAAATCTGGTGTCTGCAGCTTGTGCCCGGTGCTGCAATTATTGCATTGGGTTCGGCTGCGCGTACTGCGGGAAAAAGGTTGAGTTCGGCAATTGCCATGCTCAGTTCATAATGCTCTTTTTCATACCCAAAGGAGCCGGCCATTCCGCAGCATCCACATTCTATCTCTTTTACTTCATAGGCTTTGGGCAGGGTTAGCATGCGCAGGGTATGGTTTACCGAAGAAAGCGCTTTTTGGTGGCAATGTCCGTGCAGGTATATCTTTTGATGTTCTTCCGAAAACTTTGAGGTGTCGATTTGCCCGGCATCCATTTCACGACAAATAAATTCATCAATGATGTAGGCTTGTATGGCCAGTGACTGGGCCTTCTCTTGGTGTTCAGGGCTGCATAAATCTTTGTACTCATCCCTGAGGGTTAGGATAGCAGATGGCTCTACGCCCACAATGGGTATTTTCTTTTGAGCAAAAGATTGCAGAAGTTGTATATTGGCATCGGCAATTTTCCGGGCTTTTTTCAATAGTCCCCTTGATAGGGCCGCTCTTCCACTTTCCTGTGTTTTGGGCATCAAGATATAGTAGCCAAGCTTGTTGAGCAGCAGGCATGTATGGATACCAGTGGGTGTATCATTATAATTGGTAAATTCATCACAAAAAAGCACTATTTTTTTTTCCGGATCTGCCGAACGGTTTAATTTTTCCAGATTTTTAGCGGCCCATCTTCTCCAGGTCTGCTTAGATAGTTTGGGTAGGCTCCTTTTCTGTGAAAAGCCCGATAATGCTTTCACCAAGGGTGAGAGAGCAGCTGACTGCGAGAAGAGGTTGTAAGCCTGGGGGAAAATTCCTGCCAGCTTATTGAGTTGGCTGAAATTGCCAATGAGCCTGGCCCTGAAAGGAACACCATGGATGTCATAATATTGTTGCTGAAACTCAGCTTTGTATTTTGCCATGTCCACACTGGATGGACACTCTGCTTTGCATGCCTTACATGACAGGCATAAATCGAGCACTTCTCCTATTTCGGGGTGATTAAAAGGGTTTTTTTTGTTAGAATGTGTAATAAACTCCCTCAGGATATTAGCCCTTGCTCTTGTTGAATCGTGCTCTTCCCGGGTAGCATGGTAAGAAGGGCACATTACTCCTGCTTGCGTTGCAGGTTTGCGGCAATCGCCTGAGCCGTTACATTTTTCCACAGCTCTGAGAAAACCATCTGATTCCGGATAGCGAAACCAGGTTTTTAGTTTTGGGTAAAGCTTTCCCGGTATGTACCGGAGGGAGCTTTTCATGGGGGGGGTGTCAACGATTTTGCCGGGGTTGAATATTCCCTCAGGATCCCAGGTGTGTTTTACTTTTTTGAGGATATCATAAATTTTATCCCCAAGTATTAAGGGGATAAACTCACCTCTTAGCCTTCCATCTCCATGTTCACCACTTAGGGAGCCTCTGTATTTTTTTACGAGTTTTGCTGATTCTTTAGCTATGAAATGGAAACGCTCAACATCGGCTTTGTTTTTAAGATTCAGGATGGGTCTAAGGTGAATCTCACCACTGCCAATATGTGCATAATACACACATTGCAGGTTCACAGAATTGAGCACTTTCCGCAGATCAGCAACAAATTGGGGTAGTTTTTTTACATCAATGGCCGAATCCTCAATGACTGCTACTGGCTTGGCATCACCGGGCATGTTACTAAGAAGTCCCAATCCCGCTTTACGAAGGGCCCAAACACGGTTTATGTCTTTGCCCTTTAATACAGGGTAATGATAGCCCATCCCTTTTTGCTGCATGTCCTGTATCATGGCTGCAGCTTTTGTATCAACTTGTTGGATACTGTGCTCTGCAAATTCAACAACCAAAATGGCCTCGGGGTCTCCTTTCAAAAAAAAGCGGTTTTGAGCATGTGTTATGTTGGATTTAGTGCAATCCAGCAAAACTTTGTCGATGAGCTCTACAGCTACTGCTTTATGCTCAAGTGCCACCAGGTTTGTTTGCAGGGCCTCCTCGATGGAGCTGACATGTACACATACCAATGCCGTATGGGCCGGAGGTAAGTGTACAAGGTTTAGCTTGATTTCTGTTAATAAGGCTAAACTACCTTCGCTGCCGGCTAAAAGCTTACAAAAATTAAAATTTTGTTCACTATCAGAAAACACATTGTTTTTCAACAATAGATCAAGTGCATATCCTGTATTTCTCCTGTTTATCGAGGGCTCGGGGTACTGGTCAGCAATCTCTTGTTGTACCTGCGTTTGGGAAAGGATTTCGAAAGTCGTACGGTAAATTTTACTTTCCAAAGAGTTCCCGGTACACTTTTTACGAAATGTTTCTTTGGATATGGGGCCAAATACTACCTGGCTACCGTCGCTAAGCAGGGTTTTTACTTCCCGGGTATGATCGCGGGTACTGCCATATACAATTGAATGGGAACCACAGGAGTTGTTGGCAACCATCCCTCCAATCATGCAGCGGTTGGATGTGGACGTTTCCGGACCAAAAAACAAACCGTGAGGCTTTAAAAATGCATTGAGTTCATCCAAAATAACCCCGGGCTGCACTTTTACCCATTTTTCACGGGCATTAAACTCAATGATCTGTGTCATGTGTCTGGAAAAATCTACCACTATGCCATGTCCTACAACTTGTCCGGCCAGCGAGGTACCAGCTGTTCGTGGTATAAGTGGGATATTGTATTGAGATGCAAAATCAACTAATTTTTTGCAGTCAGCCGTATTTTTTGGCCTGCTCACAGCAAGAGGAATTTCCCGGTAAACCGAAGCATCGGTGGCATACAATAAACGAGTTTTTATGTCGGTAAATACTTCTCCCTCCAGGTTTCGTTTTAAAGTTTCAATGGGGGGCACTTGCTGTTCTTGCTTGATGTTTTGCATGCAATTACTTTTTAAGTGTTTTTTGGGGATGCACTGCGTTTGGGTTTTAGCCAGGGGGTTGGGTGACTAATTTGTTGTTAAAAGGGGGAAACCTGTCTTTCCTCCTGGATCTTAAAAAAATAAGCGGTTGTAGAGCCCCCTGCTTTGTAAGTTTATTTTTTGTAATAATTGGTGCTTTCAAAGATCTTATCTGCATTGGCTGCTATAAATCCTGAATATTGTTTGCCATTTTCGTCATTATAACGAAGTGTAAACTCATAAAAACACGAGGGTATTTCATATTTACCATCAGCAAATTCGAAAGGTTTTATTTCTGCTTTGGTGGCTGATTGTTCCAGCAGTTCTTCCGGGGTTCCGTAAATCTCACCAGCAGCTGTATTCATCATGTATCCATGACTTTTAATAAAAGCATTGATTTGCTGCAGTGATTGAAAATTTTTCAGTTCATTAACCTTGATGGCAAAATGGTTTGCCCTGTATCCGTAAACCAGCAGCCAGGCTGCATATTCTGATTCATTACGCAGTTTGTTATAGGTATCATAAGGAATCTTTCCCCAAATACTTCCCTTGTAAACCAGTTCAGGATCCATATAAACCTCTTCGCCCAAGCTGTCCAGGTATTCATAAATGGTAGCCTGCAGGGCTTGGCTGAATTCCTCCAAAAGTAATTCACTGATAAATGCTTTTGGGGCATTGGGATCGGTTTTGTGCTCAAAATGACGGCCGAATACCTTTTTAGCTTTAAAGTTATACTCCCCCCGGGCTTCATATCCATTATCGGTGAATATCCTTGAGATTACGTCAATATTCATCCGTGGGTCGTTAAAAGTGCGTAATGCAATATGGTCATGTATGATATTTTCGCCCTGCTGGGTGAAAAGATCGTAAATCTTTTTGGCATTGGGGTTTTGGGTGGAATAGGGAACCCAGAATCGTTTGAAGATCTTTTCTAATTCCATACGGTTCGTTTTTTTGTGAATAATTTAAATGTGGTTTTTGATTTCTGGTGAACAATTCTTTTGCCAAAATTCGTAAAAAAAAGCGAACTGATGGTCAAAATTCGTTTGGAATCAATATAAATTAGGGGGTGTATATCAAAGAAGCCAGAATACCATGGAAAGTGTTTCTGTTTTGCGGTATTTTAAATTACCAAAGAGTTAAATATTGGGTTGAATAATTTTGTTTGCATAACCTTACTCAGGTTGGTTGTTTTCATTGGTTCTGTTTTCTGAAAAGGTTTGATTGTTTTGTGGGGAAGACTCATCGTCATCTTCTTTGGGAAAGGGATAGATAACAAGGTTTCTGAGCATTGAAAGGGTGAGGATAGGAAAAATCATGGTGAAAAACACTTTTAGCCATGTTGCTTCGTAAGTTTCGGTAAGTATGACTGCCCAGATAAAGGAAAGAAACAATATATCTACCATTACTACCAGAGTGTTTCCCGGGTTTTTTTGCATCCACTTAGGAAAGGGTAGCTTTACCTTAGCTTTTCTTTTGTAAAGTACATAACGGTAAGTAAGAGTTATCCAAAGCACAGGCATGAAAAAACCCAGGATAAAACCAGCAATTTTGGAATCAAAATAACCAAAAGAGTACAAAAAACCAAGGATGAGCTGACCCCAGAAACTAAACTGGTATTGCTTGTAAACACCTGCCGAAGCGTTTATAAGGGTAAGAAGTAGGTGGGTTGCTATATTGTTTTTTTCTTCCATCTCCTTTTTGGTTTAACTTTCGCAAGATATTACTTATTTGCGATATTTTCAAGGTCGGAAATGCAATGCCTTTCTGATGCAGATACACATTATAATACCCAGACCAGCGAAGAGTCAATATGCCTTAATCCCCGATATGTCAATCATGCGACTAAAAAACCGGATAATGCCAAGTATTCTGTTCAAAAAAAAACTTAGGTATTTTTAATAGAATCACACAGCTATATTGAAAAAATTTAACTTTACAGTTTTTAAAAACAGCTGATATGCGTAAAAAAAATATTTTTTTTATACTTTGGGTTTGGGGCTTTTTTATACTATTGAACGCCACCTCGCTAATGGCAAATGCCGATACGCTGAATCAGGAACCTGTAGCAACAGGATGGAATGTTGGGGCATTACCCGCAGTGGCTTATACCACGGATGTTGGGTTTCGCTATGGAGCCCTTGCCAACTTGTTTTATTATGGAGATGGCGAGGTGTATCCCAATTATTTGCATTCGTTGTATTTTGAGTGGTCCAGAACCACCAAAGGCAATGGGTTGAACAATTTTTTTTATGATTCCAATTATTTAATCCCCGATACCCGCACTACATTTGATTTGATGTATCTGACAGAACAGGCACTCGATTTTTATGGATTTAACGGGTATGAGGCCTTTTATGACAGGGATATGGAAGATGGAGATCAGGACCTTGGACCTGAAAATGCATCCCGCTATTATTACAGGCACGATCGCAGGTTGTTGCGTATTACCACAGATTTTCAGCGGCGCTTTTATCATGACGACTGGAAGTGGCTTGGTGGTACCGGCTTTTTTGGGGTAAAGACCGGACCCGTTGACCGTGAAAATCTCAACGATGAAGAATTTGGAGAAGACCAAACAGGAATATATGAAAAGTATGTTGACTCGGGAGTCATTCCAGATGATATGCAGGATGGAGGCAATACCTTTTTTCTGAAAGCAGGTATCATTCACGATACCCGTGATCAGCTTTCCAACCCCATGAAAGGGGTTTGGACTGAAGCATTTGTAATGGCTGCTCCTTCGTTTTTGGGTAATGGTGATTATGCGTATCTGCAGGGTGTTTTTATCCACAGGCATTATATCACCCTTTATCCTGAAAGACTTTCCCTGGCCAATCGGCTGGGCTACCAGGGACGAATCGCCGGAAGCATGCCCTTTTATATGCTACCGTTTATCTTCAGCTCCTACAAAACCAACGATGGGTTTGGTGGTTCAAAAACAGTGAGAGGGATACGGAGAAATCGAGTCCAGGGTGATGGAATTGCATACGCTAATTTTGAATTAAGATATAAAGCTGTCAGGTTTCATTTGCTAAAACAAAACTTTTATATTTCCACCAGTGGGTTTGCAGATGCTGCTATGGTTGCCCAAAAGTATGACATCGATTACAACAATGTGGGTTTTATCTCCGCTAAATCAGACAGACCCCACTGGGGTGTGGGGGTAGGGGTTCATGCCGTGATGAACGAAAACTTTGTTGTTGCAGTAAATTATGGCTTTGCTCTGGATGAGCAGGATGGTGACAGCGGTTTATACATTGGATTGAATTTTTTGTATTGAAGTGTTTTGTGTTGGTTATATAAAGAATACAATTAATAACATATTTTTAGATAAGTTTATAAAAGTACTTGAAAAATTAGGTGTTTTGCGTGGCTTTTATTCAGCGGTTTTTTATACTTTAGCCTCACTTTTTCTGCTACCCAATTAACAGCAGACAACTGCATGTCAGTTTTTAAAATTTACCGATGCACTTAAATAAGATAATTTCCATAAGTCTTTTTCTTTTATTTACCATACCACTGTTTTCGGGAACCCACAAGGATATCCAACAGGCACTTACCCAACGTACCCATGTAGCTCCCACCATTGATGGTGTTTTAGAGCCCGAGGTTTGGGGAATGGCAGAAATCATTACTGATTTTGTTCAGTATGATCCCAATTTCTACGAAAAACCGACCCAGCGTACAGAGGTTAAAATCTTGTATGATGACAATGCCATTTATGTGGGAGCCATGCTCTACGACACTAGTCCTGATAGTATTTTGAGGCAGCTGGGACAGCGCAATGCAAGTTTAAATGCAGATGCTTTTGGTATCCGGTTCGATACCTATAACAATCAGCTTGATGCTTATACTTTTGAGGTTGCTGCTTCGGGCGTGCAACGGGATTACCGACAGGAAGACCGTACGTATGATGGAGTTTGGGAAAGTGCGGTGAAAATTCATGATGAAGGTTGGACCGTTGAAATGCGCATCCCGTATTCCGCCATTCGGTTTCCTTCTACCGAATGTCAGACCTGGGGCATGCAAATTTACCGTAACATACGCCGGTACAGAGAAATGAATCACTGGGCGTTGGAACAGCGGGATGCCTCCAACAGATTGGTATATTGGGGTCAGCTTGGAGGTATTTGCAATATTGAAGCCCCTCCCCGAATTTCATTTACCCCCTATTTATCCATGGGTTCCAGTCATTATCCCCACAATATAGATGGCGTTAATAACCTTACCGGCACTTTTGGCGGCGGGCTTGACTTTAAATATGGCATCAATGAAAGCTTTACTTTTGATATGACATTAATGCCTGATTTCAGTCAGGTACCTTCAGATAACCAGGTGAAAAACCTCTCTGCTTTCGAAACAGTGCATAGTGAAGAAAGACCATTTTTTAAAGAAAGTATGGATTTGTTTAACAGGGGAGGGCTGTTTTATTCACGACGCATTGGAGGAACCCCTGTTGATTATGGCAGTGTGTATGGTGAACTTGATGAGGAAGAAATATTGATAAATAATCCCCAACAGGCCAAATTGCTGAATGCTTTTAAACTCAGTGGACGAAACAATAACGGGCTTGCCATAGGTGTATTTAATGCCATAACAGACAGAACGCATGCCAAAACCGAAGATATTGATGGAAACCAGCGTGAAATACAAACTGACCCCAGAACCAATTATAATATACTTGTTTTTGACCAGGCAATGGCCAATAACTCTTCTGCCTATATTATCAATACCAATGTATTGCGGTTCGACCATGGGCGACATGCCAACGTAACGGGTGCAGGTACCACCATTATGGATCAATCAAACACCTATAGGATAAATGTTTCAGGTGCTTTTAACCAGCTCTACCATAAAAACGGTAACGAGGATAATACCTTCGAAGTGGAAACGGGCTTTAAATACAACGCATCTCTAGCCAAAGCAAAAGGCAACTTTCAATATTCCATTTCCCGATCAGCTCTTAGCCCGGACTATAACGACAACGACATGGGGATTACCCGCCGCAATAACTACTTAAGAGATCGGGTGCAGTTCCATTACAATATTTATGAACCTTTTGGAATGTTCCGGAATTGGCGAAACCGGTTCAGGGTTCAAAACCAAACCCGGTACAGCAATTACCGATTTGAAAATATGTACGTGGAGTATACTGCCAATACTTCAACCCAGGATTATCTGTATGTTTATCATGGAATGTATTTCCACCCTCGTGACCGCTACGATTATTATGAACCCCGCAAGGCTGGCATGTATTTTATCAACCCCAGGGGAATGGGTGGCTGGACCGGAATATCGTCAGATTACAGGAACCCTTTTGCCCTTGATTTGAGGGTAAATTACCGGAAAATTGCCCGCTTTGATAATACCAATATGAGTTACCGTTTATCGCCAAGGTACCGGTTTAACGATCACTTTTCTGTGGTTAATACATTACAGATGAACTTCAATCAGAACAATGTGGGGTATGCAGGAGTATCTGAGGATGAAGTTATTTTTGGTTATCGCGATATTACTACGGTTGAGAATGTTTTTACCAGTGATTATATTTTAAAAGATGACATATACTTCAGCTTCAGATTGAGAAAGTATTGGTCAAAAGGGGAGTATGACAGTTTTCATCCCCTGAAAGAGAATGGCAGGCTGGATACCGAAACAAACTATGAGTTTGCCGATACCCGAGACTTTAACTTTAACTCTTTTAATATCGATTTTGTTTTTACCTGGCTTTTTGCTCCGGGCTCTGAGCTAAATCTTGTTTGGAAAAATTCGGTATTGCACGAAAAATCGGGGGTTGTAAATAGTTATTTTGATAACTTTGGATTGCTTATCGATTCACCCCAATATAATAGTTTGTCCCTGAAAATACTTTACCACCTGGATTACCATGCCATAACAGGTTGGTCCTAAAAATTGATAATTGATGATAACAGCACAAAATATTCAAAAGTCCTACGGTTCGTTAAAGGTTTTGAAAGGAATAGACCTTGAAATTAAAAAAGGGGAAATCGTATCCATTGTGGGGGCATCTGGTGCGGGGAAAACTACCCTTTTACATATACTGGGTACGCTTGACAGGGCTGATGGCGGAAACCTGGTCATTGATGACAAAGCGGTGAAATCACTCACGGATAAAGAAATCTCCACCTTTAGAAATCAGCATATTGGATTTGTTTTTCAGTTTCATCATTTATTACCCGAGTTTACAGCCCTCGAGAATGTTTGCATACCTGGTTTTATCGGCAAAAAGCCGACGAATAAAGTTTTGGACAAATCACGAGAGTTGTTGAACTTGCTGGGACTGGAAGATCGCATGGAGCATAAACCCGGCGAGTTGTCAGGCGGCGAGCAGCAAAGAGTGGCTGTGGCCCGTTCCCTTATTAATGATCCGGTGGTTGTGTTGGCCGATGAACCAAGTGGTAATCTTGACTCGGAAACTTCCGATGAGCTCCATGAGCTCTTTTTCGACCTGCGTAAGCGCCTCAATCAAACCTTTGTTATTGTTACCCACAACAATGAGTTGGCTTCTATGGCCGACAGGAAACTAACCATGAAAGACGGGCTGATTGTAAATGAAAAAGAGAACTAAGCCTTTTATTCTGCAATCATTTTTTTAAAATCATCTTCACTGATAACCGGAACGTTTAGCTCCCCGGCTTTTTTCCTTTTTTCAGGCCCCATATTCTCTCCTGCAAGCAGGTAATCTGTTTTAGAAGAGATGGACGATACGTTCTTGCCTCCTTTTTGCTCAATAAAATCCTTGATTTCATTTCTTGAGAAGCTTTTGAAAACGCCTGAAACCACAATTTTTTTGCCTTCAAGTGGCTGGCTGCCTGCATCTTCTGCGAATTGTTTTTTTAGTTCAAAATTTAATCCGGCCTTTTTAAGCTCCCTGACGATTGTTATGTTCTCTTCTGATGAGAAAAAGTCCCTGATACTTTGGGCTATCCTATCTCCGATTTCGGGGATGGCAATTAATTCATCAAATGAGCTTTGGCTAATGTTGTCGATGCTGTGCAGGTGTTGTGCAATTTTTTTGGCTCCTGTTTCGCCCAGGTATCTTATGCCAAGGGCATACAAAACCCTTTCAAAAGGCACCTTTTTGGATGTTTCAATTGCTGTAAGAATATTTTCAACCGTTTTTTCACGGAAACTGATTTTTTTTTCTTTACCGGTTGCTTCATTGGTAACAACTTTCTCCAGTCCCAGTAAGTCATCATATTTGAGCTTGTATACATCTGCAATGTTTTCAATGAGTTTGTTATTGATAAGCACTTCAATTTTTCCTTCACCCAGGCCTTCAATATTCATAGCCCGGCGACTGATGAAGTGTTCAATTTTTCCCCGGATTTGAGGTGGACAACTTTGGGTATTGGGGCAGTAATGAGCCGCTTCACCTTCGTTTCTTTTGAGTGCAGTGTTGCATTGAGGGCAATGTGAGGCAAACTCAATTTTTTCTGCCTTTGGTGGTCTAAGCTTTGTATTAACATCCACAATTTTGGGGATTATTTCACCACCCTTTTCTACTACAACGGTATCACCAAAATGGAGGTTTAGCTCATACATGCGGTCGGCATTATAGAGAGAGGCTCTTTTAACGGTTGTACCGGCGATGGAAACAGGTTCGAGGATAGCTACCGGGGTAACGGCACCTGTGCGGCCCACCTGGTAGTTAACTTTTTGTAACCGTGTAATACCCTGTTCTGCCTGGTATTTGTAAGATATGGCCCACCTGGGAAACTTACTGGTATAGCCCAGCGATTCCTGTTGTTTGTAGTCATTTACTTTGATTACAACACCATCTATATCATAGGGCAGACTTTGTCTTTTTTCCTGAATTTGTTCAATAAACTCCATAACCTCTTCGATGGAATTGCATTTTTTGATATCATCAGACACTTTGAATCCCCACTTTCGGGCCATTTCAATATTTTCAAAATGAGATTGAAAGGGCAGATCGTCGCCAAGTATTCCAAAGATAAAACAGTCAAGACGGCGTTTTGCAACCGTGGCTGAATCCTGTAGTTTCAGGCTACCGCTGGCCGCATTCCGGGGATTTGCAAAGCCCGCTTCATTGTTGTTTTTTTTCTCCTGGTTGAGGTAGATAAAGCTTTTGTGAGGCATTATAATTTCTCCTCTTAACTCAAAAAGGGGTGGAATATCCCGGTGGTTTATTACCAGGGGGATACTTTTTATGGTTCGCACATTGGCTGTTACATCATCGCCCTGTACACCATCACCACGTGTGACAGCTTGCACCAGGCGTCCATTTTGGTAGGTAAGTCCTATGGCTACCCCGTCATACTTGAGTTCGCAGGCGTATGAAAACTCCCCTTTTAATGTTTTGCGTATCCGATTGTCAAAATCACGCAATTCATCTATGCTGTATGTATTGCCCAGGGAAAGCATTGGATACTTGTGGGTAACGGTTTTAAAAGTTTTGGTAACCTCTCCACCCACCCGTTGTGTTGGTGAGTCGGGACTTGCAAGTTGGGGGAACTTTTTTTCCAGCCTTTCCAGCTGTTTCAATAATTGGTCAAATTCATAATCGCTGATGGCAGGCTTATCAAGCACGTAGTAATTATAGTTATGCTTGTTTATTTCCTCCGATAGTTTTTCAATTTTTTCCTTAACTTGCATTGCATCCATCCGAAACATATTTGTTTTATGCGTCCTGCTGTCTGCCAAAATATAGGCGCAGACATTAACCTTGTTTTTCTACTTTTTATTCATTCGAATAAATTTGATTTAAGTTGTTGAATGGAACCCACCTACACTATATTATTTGTTGTCTTTTGTGAGCATTGTGCTCATGTGGGTTTCATTGACAGTTAATCCCTGTAAAGATTGCTGCATTGGTTTGTGCTGTCAAATAAAAAGCCGGCTTGCACCGGCAGTTTTAGAATAAAATTTCTTTTTGGTTGCTTTGTTACAGTCCTCCAATAATTACCCTTAGATCTTGCGCATTGATACACATTACGGGGATTTTTTCCTGGTTGTAAATAACTCTTTCATCGGGAGAGCCCCACAAGCTCCAGGTTAGCTTATCGGGATCTGTTGATATCATTATCATGTCTGCATTGATATCTTTTGAAAACTCCACTAGTTTTTTTGTAAACCTTGTTTTGGGAGGAGAGTAATTGTCTGTGTGGGGTATTCCATGTTTTTCAAGTATTTTTTTCACCTGCTTATGGTCCGCTTTAAGCTTTCTTTGCACATAATCATCATTATAGGATTCAACGTAAATGTGAAATTTCGATTGGAATTGCTTGTGTAAAGCCAGGGCCCATTTCACCTTTTGCTTACTGCCCGCCTCCAGATCCAGTGGAAAGACAATATCTTTATACTGCGATTTTTTGGCGGGTTTTTGAACCACCAAAACAGGGATGGGGCAACTTTTCACCAGTTTTACAGCAAAGCTGCCCAGTAAAAACTGAACTCCTCTTTTCCCATGAGTGCCAAAAACTAATAAATTTGCACCAATGTCTTTGGTAACTTCTGCAATAGAAGTGAAAATGCTTCCTGTTTTTGTTATATGGTCAACAGCAACATTGTGCTTTTTATGCAGAGATGCAGCCATCTCTTTAAGCTTTTTATCGATGGTATCAACGGGCTGATTTGCCTTTTTTAGCTTTTTTCTGGAAGGTGTGTTGATGATGTGAAGTAAGCAAACTTTGTAGTTCAGGGTTTTTGCCATTTGTATGGCGTTTTCGATGGCCATGTCTCCAATTTGTGTGAAATCATAGGCAACCATTATTACATTGTTTTCCTGTTCCATGTTGTGTTGGTTTTGTAAGTATAAGTTAGGTAGCGCTGAATCATATTTGAGTTTGCCAAAGTACAAAAAAATATTAAATGAAAAATCCTGATTTTTGCTTATTTTGGAGAGCGGGTGAAATTGTCAATTTTCTCCTGGGCGGTTGTGTCAAGTAGGTTAAGTAATTCTTTTACCTGGGTGAGATTGTGCGCTTTGGTTTTATTGCGAAGTTTTTTAGCTGCCTTGGTGAAAAATTCATGCTGCTTAATAAAGCTCTGTTGCTTGAGATACCAATCCTTAAAAGTAATTCTCCGATTACTGTTTTCACTCCACTCCCTGTGTAACCTTAGTGCGGTGATAAAAAAATCACCCCTGCCTATATAGTCCAGATCCGCATCACACAGTATCATTGCCATAATATCGTCAGGTTTCTGGGGAATTTCTGTCGCCATAATCATGCGGCAGATGTGGTCTTTGTCCTGCTTTGAATAGTCATACTCGCCCAACTTGTTTTGCGCAAACTCGCAAGCCAACTCTTCGTTGTTTTCATACCTCCATAGAAAGCCTGTATCATGAAAAAGGGCAGCCGTTTGCAGCAGCACCAGCTCTTTTCCTTCTATACCTTCAAGTTCTGCAAGCCTGTCAACCGATTCACATACATCAATGGTATGCTGGTAATTATGATAATAGAGACTGGGTTTTAACTCCTTTTTGAGTTTCTTTAAAACAAAATCTCTGACTTCTGCGAACTTCATGTTGGTGTATTATTTCTTTTATTTTTATAAACCTATTCAAATTTAATGAATCTGAACGGTTTTGGAAGTAATTGGCCTGAAATTTTTATTAAACCTTGTGGCGTTCCAAAACCCCGATTGGCTTTATGGAGATACATTCTGTTGTTAACATCAATGTTTATAGCGGTTTACCCTCATATCTCTTATATGGTAAAACCGTAATTTTACATGGTTACTACAAACCAAACCGATAAAAGATGAAATACTGAGCCATCACGGGAGTACTTCTTTTACCATGCCCGAAACCGGCAATATAATAGGGGTCCATTAGAGGATTGCTGCTATCAGACAGCCTGATCCGTGTTTTTAACGTCCATCCAAGAAAAAAATTGCGAAACAGTTCTGTTTTCAAGCCCCCGCTCAGTTCTATCCAGTGTAAGTGGTAGCTGTTGGACTCCATGCTGCTTTGGTGTTCTCCCCAAAACGGATTTTCGATGATAAAAAAGGGTGCTTCTTGCTGCAGATAGCTATAACCATACCTGACTCCCAGCAATACAAGGTCATTTTGGGAAACCGGGTCAGCGTATCCTAACAAGTTATAATCCATCCCTGCCCTGGCAAAATATCCGTTGGCTTTATACTCAAAAGATGCTTTATCAGACAGTACATTCATAAAGCCACCTTCAAGGGTAGCAAACCAGTTTTTTTTAACTTCTGAATCAACCGTAAACTCAAACTGACGAACTTCTGGCTCAATAAATTGCCTTGCAACAGATGATACATCAAAACCAATGCGGATAAAGGGTTTTAATGGTAACTCTATGGTGTCGTTGTTTGCATTTGCAGGCTCATCTGCACGAACCCAAAGACTAAGGCTCATCATCAGCCAAATCAGGATACATCTTAAAATGCTCATCTAAGGTGTTTCTTATATTTGAACTTTCTTGTTCAAGGGTGTCAATAATATTTTCTGTATGGTAAAAGTATTCAATGTCGTAAAAGGTCACAAAACCACAATCCATAGAAATGAGATTGGGTAGTCTTTTGTAGTGAATCCAAAGGGTATCCAGTACGATAAATTCGGGGGGTGCCGGCCATTTTATTACAAAAGCAGTACTGTCAGTGGTGGAGTTCAGCGGCAATTCAACCTGGCTTACATTGTATTGGTTGTTATAAAGGATCGAGTCGTTGCCCAGGGCAAAAAGGGTCAGGCTGTCAATGGATTGGGGGGTGGGTTCGTCCATATCCTGCTGTTGGTAATAAAAACCCATTCTTACCGGTACGGTAGCAACATCTTCACATACTTCTTCATCGAGGCAGGAGGTGAGCAGTCCGGTGAAAATAGATAAAACGATAATCAGGTGTTTTGTAATTTTTTTTTCCAAAAACTGGTGCATGGATTCTTTAAATTAGCTTCAACTTACTGAGAAAAACCAACCTCTGTGATAACTTAATTTTGCCGTGTCAAAATTAGCAAAAAAAGCACCCCTTTTTATGTAACCGCTGAGTTGTAAGAAAATTTTGCTTTTGGGAAAATCATTGGTTGGATGAGAAATAGGCTTCTGCCCCCAGGCTGTGCAGCTTTTCTATGGGTCGGCAATCAGGCGCAAGGATACTGTTTGTTTCATTAAAGGCAATAGAGCCGCAGCCTCCACCACAGATGAGCTGTACATTGCATTGTTTACATTTTTCAATATGCATAACATCTCTTTGTTGCCATTGTTGTATTTTTTCTTCATTTAGTTTTACGGCAGGGTAGAAGGAGCCTAACTTTTCTCCGGGTTTGCCCACTGTGGCTGTACAGGAATATATGTTTCCCGAAAAGTCCATTGCCCATTCACTTTTACATGCCGGGCAAGCATCAAAGAGTGCATCCGGGAGTTTTTCGTTTTCCTGTAAAAACTTTATGGCTGAAAAAGCCGGTTTATGAAATTCAATGATTTGGGGATGATCCTGAATCAGCTTTAGCATTTTCTCGTATAGCGAAAGTCTTGTGAATAGCTTTGAATGCCCGTTTTGGCAATAATGGAGTTCGTAATTTCTGCCGATTTGAGTTTTGAAAAGGGGGTTTGCCGTCCAGTTTTTTTCTTTGGCAAAGGCTGCCAGTTCAGGCAGGTTGTCAATGTTGTCCTTGTCAACAACCATTCGCAGGTTTACCGGAATTTGTTTTTGTAAGCAGGCATCAATGTTTTCCACAATCTTGTTGAAGGTGGGGCTTTCATCTTTCAGCCTTCTTCTTTTGTCGTGCACCGGGGCTGTGCCGTCCAGTGTGATTTGTATTTCCCGTACAAAGCTGCTTTCTAAAACAGGCAGATATTCATCCAGGTAATAGCCGTTGGTAACAATGGCTAAATCTAACTTGTTTTTGCGGGCTTGTTCAATAAAGTGGTAAATGCTTTGTTGATAGGGTATTGATTTTAGTAGTGGCTCCCCTCCGAAAATGGTAACATACTTTTTGCGATCGCCAAATTTTTCAGCAATAAAGTTGAAAAAGGCATTTGTTACTTCCGGGGTGAGTGTTTGATTTTGATGGGGGTATTCGCTTTGATAGCAATAAGAGCAAGTGAAGTTGCATGCATAGGTGGGTACAAAAAAAAGCTGCAATTCTTCCTTATCCCGCTCCTCTAAAAACTCAATGTACTTCAGCCGGTACTGCATCTCTTCATCACCGGGGTTTACCACATATCCTTTTTGAATAAATTCAGGAGGTGGATTGACAAAATTTTTTTGCTGAAGGATTTTGTATTCTTCTGCTGACAAAATATCAGCATTCCCGGACAAAACATTTACAATGAGATATTCATTTCCATTGCCCAAAGGTGAGATGATGTTGTGACGGGATGTTTGTAGTTGCATTGCAAATAATTTGTCCGGGATGAATCAGTTAATTAATCGTGGCAACCCACTTGGTTGTTAGATAGTTTTGCACAGCACTGTGCCTGCTTTTTAGAAGCATTTTCTGTTTTTTGTGTTTTCTTCACCAATGTTTTCATGTTTCTTTTTTATGAAGGTTAATAAATATAAATAGTCGGAGTAATCCATCAATTTTGTGGCTAATATAGTATTAAAATTCCAGGCAACATATCATTCAGGCGGGTTTTTCTCCCTGTATGGTTAAGCTGCAGACCTTAACTTTGCCTTTGTCATAGGGGCTCGACTCTTCCAGGATTTCCACATGGGTGAAACCGGCGT
>SLQX01000235.1 GCA_007131245.1 Bacteroidales bacterium | reverse complement strand
ATATTAAAGTCAACGCCACTGCGAAAACCCCAGGAATTTCTTTTTCTTTCAAATTCGCCCAGGCTTTGCAGAAAGGTTGTATCCGATCCAAAGCTTTCGGTTTCTGTGACTGATTGACCCGGGCGCCCTCTCCGGTTGTAATTACCCCCCAGGTAGAAATTGAAACGTTCCCTGCGGTAATTTACCAGGAAGTCACCACCGTATCGGCTATGACTACCGCCGTTGAGGTTGGCAATGCCATTTACCCCCTGAAGGCGCTGTTGTTTCATCACCACGTTGATAATACCAGCTACACCATCGGGGTCGTGCCGGGCCGATGGGTTGGTAATAATTTCTATGTTTTCAATTTGACTGGCTGGGATCTGGTTTAGGATATCATTGGCGTCCAGGATGCTGGGCTTTCCGTCTATTAGCACAGTGAAGCTTCCGCTGCCTCTCAGGCTGACGTTACCATCCATGTCAACGGTAACAGAGGGGATGTTCTCTAACACCTCAACGGCTGTCCCTGATGCAGATGTGTGGGTTTGACTGACGTTAATCACCTGTTTGTCTATTTGGTAGGACATGGTGGGTCTGTCGGCTCTTACAACAACCTCATCCAGCATCTCGTCATCAGGGGTCAGGTAAATGTGGCCCAGGTCTAGGCTTCTTTGCTGGCTTTGTAATGCTATGTTGTCCCGGAATTTTGTGTGATATCCCATAAAGGATGCTTCCAGGAAGTATTGTCCTGGTTCAACATCTGTTAATCTAAACAGTCCGTTGGCATCGGTGATGGCCCCGGTTACGAGTGAACTATCGGAGGGATTTTTCAGGCTCACGGTTGCATATTCCAGGGGGGCTTCGGCCACAGCATCATAGGTGTAACCTTTGATGGTGCCAGGAGCCAGGCTTGTGGCAGGCTCATTTGCTGTAATTTTAGAAATGTTGAAAAGTAGAAGCGTAAGACTTATAATATATTTCACTTGCCCTTGAATCATAAAAACATTGAATTTATTTTTCATCACTGGCAAAACTACCAGGGAATTCTGTAGAAAAACTAATGAACCCGCCTCATGTTTTTAGGCTCCCGGATCTTTTAAGATTAAATAGGAACTCTCCGGATGTTTTTAGGGAGCTTTAAGAAGGAAAAGGTGGGCACTACATAGAAAACCTTGACTTTTTTAAAAGGTGAGCTTCTTTAAGATTCCTAAGTTTTGTTTAGCTCTTATCCGAAGATTCTATTTAATGTTATTCATTTTTAGATGCTTTCGTGGTTATAAGCCTAAAAAGCATTACTGTGATTAGCTGCAGGTTTTGGCCCGTGATAAAAACAAGGTGGTATCCATCAAATAACCCCGGTAGGGTTGAGTATCAGTTGTGGTTATAAGTAGGGAGCATTAGGATTAATTAAGTATAAATTCAGAAAGCCATCAGGCCTTTGCAGGATGAATGGTAAAGGTATGCTCATTATCTGAGTGAGTGTAATTGACAGACAGGTTGTTGAGTTCGCAAATGCGCTTTACCAGTGCCAGCCCGAGCCCCATGGCTGATTTGGTTCCGTTGGAGCCTGTAAAGCGATCAAATATTTTACCTGGATCAAGGGCGGGGGAGTCGCTGTAGTTGCTGATAACCAGCTTGTTGTTGATTGTATGGATGGTAATGGATCCTTTTGTGGAACCGTATCGCAAGGCGTTGCGGATAAGGTTTTTTAGCATGATATCAAAAAGGATGGGGTCTATTTTTAGATAATGTTGCTCATCAAGCTGGGTTTTAATAGTAAATCCTTTCAAATCAATGATTTCCTTAACTGCTTCCAGATGTTGCAAAATAGGTTCTTTGGTGTTTATATTTTGCACATTGGCATATTCTTCATTTTCAATTTTTGTCAACAGGTTTAGGGTGTTTCCCAGTTTTGACAGATGGTTGGTTTCTTCATAAATGCTTTTTATAACAGGGGCATGGTATTTCATAACGTGCTCATTGGCAATCAGCCTCTCAGTTTTACTCCTGATAATGGACAGAGGTGTCTGAATTTCATGGGCCATGTTTTCAGTATACTCTTTGAGGTTGAAAAAGTCACTTTCAGTTCTTTGAATCATTTTTTCAAACAATTCCTGCATCTTTTTAAATTCTGAGGTACTTGTTGATACATTAGGTGTTCGAAAATATCCTCCTGGTTTATACCTGGCCATTCCACCCAGGATTTTCCGGAAGGGTCTGAACAGAAATCCCGATAAAAAGAAACTAAAGACCCCAATTGTAATAGCCAGCAGTATAAAGGCATGGATAATGGCTCTAACCAGGCTGTTGCGCAAAGCATCAATGTCGTTGATGTTTTTGCGCATGGTATATTCCATGAGCCCTTGTTCTGTGTCCACCAGGATACGTTTGGTATGAAACAACAAAGACTCATCTATTTGATTGATGTAGAGTAGTGTGTCCTGGTATAGGGGGTATGTTTTATTCACTGTATCATGTGGATTGATAAGCTCCAGTCCTCTTATTCTGGAAGAATCATAATTTTTTCTGTGGAGGTTTCTTTGGAGCCGCCCTTCCTTTCGTGAAAAATACTCTTCTGTATCCTCTTCTATGTATCTGTTGGTTTTGTCAATAATAAAACCGGCCGTTGCAAAAAAAGCAATAAGAATGAATGCAAGGTAAATGAAAGAGGTTTTGGTAATGAGTCCAAAGGTTTTTTTCTGCATGATACTTATGCGTTAGATGGAAAATTTATACCCCATTCCGTAAACAGATAAAATATGGCTTTCTCCACCTGCTGAAATAATTTTTTTTCGCAGGTTCTTTATATGATTGTAAATAAAATCGTAGCTGTCTGACTGGTCTGCATGATCGCCCCAAAGGTGTTCGACGATGCTTTCTTTGGTGAGAACTTTGTTTTTATTGTAAAGAAAATATACCAGTAGGTCAAACTCTTTGCGGGTAAGGGTAATGGTTTTGCCAGCTACTTTTACTTCCATGGAAAGAAGGTTAAGGCTGATCTTACCTGCCTCAAGCAGATTGTTACCGCCAAATTTTTTCCGGCGAAGAATGGATTTTACCCGGGCATTCAGCTCTGCTTTGTGAAAAGGTTTTGTAATATAGTCATCGGCGCCAAGTTCCAGCCCTTTTACCTTTTCTTCCAGTGCATTTCGTGCAGTAACGATAAGAATTCCGGCAGTGGATTTTCTTACTTTTAAATCCTCTATCAGTTCCAACCCACTGCCATCAGGAAGTCCCAGGTCAAGAATGATTAGATCATAGGCATAGACAAATGCTTTTTCACGGGCCTGAGTTAGATTAAATGCAGTCTCTGTTACAAACCCGTTAGTTGTGAAAAACTCGGACAAATCATTGGCCAACGCATGGTTGTCTTCTACCACAAGCAGTTTCATATAGTCGGTGTTTTGCAATGTGTTTATTGCAGTTTGATGTTTGGCAAAACTAATGGGAAAACCTGTAGGAATTCTGTATTAATTATTCTGCATCCATGCCTCAACACATTCACCGTAAAGAAAAAAAGCATCATTTCTCAAAAGTCTCTTGTTCGCCCCGGGTCCAAACCATTATTTTCCTGCGTGTGGACAAAATAATCTGGTACATGGAAGGCACAATAACAAGGGTGAGAAAAGTAGCCACTGTAAGGCCAAAAATGACGGTCCAGGCCATAGGGCTCCAAAAAGCTGCATTGTCGCCACCAAAATAGATTTGCGGGCTGAGCTCGGTCATCAGGGTTACAAAGTTGATGTTGAGTCCTATGGCCAGGGGGATAAGGCCCAGGACAGTCGTGATAGCTGTAAGTACCACAGGGCGGAAACGGGTTTCTCCCGCTTCCTGGATACAAGCCAGGGAATCTTCAGGATTCAAAAACTTATCCTCAGGGATACCCTGCTCTGCCTTTTTTCGGTCATGCAGATAGTCAGTATAATCAATCAGTACAATGGCATTGTTTACCACAACACCTGCCAGGCTGATGATCCCCACTCCGGTCATGATAATAACAAACTCCATATTAAACAGAGCCAGGCCAAAGAACACGCCGGCAGTACTGAAAATAACGCTCCCGATAATGATAAAGGGTTTGTATACAGAATTGAACTGGGTAACCAGGATGATGCCAATGAGAGATACCGCAATCAAAAGGGCAGTGACAAGGAAGGCAAAGGACTCTGCCTGCTCTTCCTGTTCACCGGTAAAGGCATAATCGTATCCGTCGGGCATATCATAGCCCTCAAGCAACTCCCTTACTTGATCATTGATCCGGTTGGCATTATATCCGGGCAGAACATTGGAGCTTAGTGTTATTACTCTTTTCAGGTCAATGCGGTTAACAGAGCCGTATGTTTTGGAAAATTCCACATCGGCAACCGCCGAGATGGGTACCTGCATGATTTGACCCGTGCTTTGGCTTCTGAAGGTAATTCGTTGGTTGAGCAGACTGGCAAGGTTGTTCCTGTATTCTTCTTTGAGTCTTAGCTGGATGGGATACTCTTCCTCGCCAATTTTGAAATTGGAGACCTCTAAACCAAAAAGTGCCACACGAATGGTATTGGCAATGGAATAGGTGGATAGCCCAAAGCGCCGTGCTTTTTCCCGGTCTATTTTTACGATGATTTCGGGTTTGTCCACATCCAAATCCATTCTTAGCCCCTCAATCCCCTCAATGGCCGATGATTCGATTTTGTTTCGAATATCTGAGGTTATGTTGATAAGACGATCGAATTCACGGCCGGAAACCTCCAGGTTGATGGGAGGACCTGTGGGAGGGCCAGCCATGTTTTTGGTAATGTTGAACTCAACACCCGGGTATTGATTGATCAGGTTGTCGCTGATTTCAGCCATGATATCATTGGTGTTGATCCCTTCCCGTTTATCGTAATCCTCAAAAGTTACCGTGATGCGCCCTCTGTTGGGTGTGTCGCCGGCAGCCATCTCCATCTCACCAACGGCTCCTCTGCCTACGGTGGTTAGTACCGATTTTATGATATGGCGATAGGGAGCTATGATCTTTTCCACATCTTCTTCCAGGATTTTTAGCTGTAGATCCGTTTCTTTGATATCGGTGCCAATGGGTAATTCAGCAATGATGTTGATGTATTTGGGTTCGTTGTCAGGGAAAAACAGCACATTGGGGTTGCGAAAAGCAAAAAAGCTGACCGAAAAAACCAGGAATACTACAGTACCTGTTACAAACCAATAGGGGTGTTTGTCACGCAAGGCAAAACTGAGTGTTTGGGCGTAAAGTCTTTCGTTGAAAGGAAGTAGTTTTTGCCTGAAAATGTTGGATAGTTTACTAAATACGTAATAACCCAGGGCCATGAGTATACCCACCAGCAGGATTACATTTCCCCACAGGGTAAGGTTTGCCAGGTGAAAAATTACCCCTGCCGTAACAAGTAAACCTATAAGCAATAGGCGTTTGCGGTTTTTCTTTGCCGGGCTGGTTGTGCTTTTGGAATTATTTTGCTGTTGCTCTCCGGATTCGGACTTAAAAAAGGTTTCCGAAAAAACAGGAATAATTACCAGGGCTACAAACAGCGACGAGGCAAGTACAATAATGAGGGTCAGGGGCATAAACTTCATAAACTCACCCACTATGCCTCCCCAAAAAGCAAGGGGCAAAAAGGCCGACAGGGTAGTGGCCGTGGATGTTATAATGGGCCATGCAATTTCTCCAATACCTCTTCGGGCTGCCTCCAGCACCGGGTAACCTCTTTCCACATAGCGGAAAATGTTGTCAACGGCAACAATGGCATTGTCTACCAGGAGCCCCAGTGCCAGTATCAGGGAGAACAATACAATCATATTGATTTGGATATCGGCAATCCCAAACACCATAAAGCTGATGAGCATGGACATGGGGATGGCGATACCTACAAAAAGTGCATTTTTTAGTCCCAGGAAAAAATACAACACCAGAATAACCAGGATAACAGCCATAATCACACTGTTTTCCAAGTTGCTAAGCTGGTTTCGAATCTCTTCTGACTGGTCGTTGGTGATGGTGATGCTCAAATCTTCGGGGATATTCCCTGAGTTTTTGGCTTGATCCAATACATGCATGATATTTTCGGTAGCTGACAAAAGGTTGTCACCTGCATTTTTTACAACCTGCAATGAGACTACAGGGTGATCATCAAGCCTGGCAAAACTGGCCGGATAGGCGTAAGTGTCTTCTATGGTTGCAAAATCTTTCAGAAATACAATATGCCCTCCCTCTTGTTTTACGATAATGTCTTCCAATTCCCTTGCATCGGTAAACTCTCCGTCTGTTCGGATGGCCCAGCGAGTGAGATCTTCAAACAGCAAAGACCCGCCGGCAATGGATACATTCTCCTGCAAAATGGCATTTTCAATGTCCTGGAAGCTTATCTCCAGTGCATGCATTTTGTTGGGGTCTACATTGATTTGTATTTCCCGTTCGTCAATTCCCGTAATGTCTACTTTGGATATTTCACTAATAGCCTCTATTTCTTCTTCAAGAAAATCAGCATAGCGCTTGAGTTCATTGAGTGTGAAATCTCCCGAAAGATTGATATTGATAATAGGGAACTCAGAGAAGTCAATGTCAAGTACCACCGGGTCGGCGGGCAGGTCTGATGGCAAATCACCTTTCACCCGGTCTACAGCATCTTTCACATCCTGCAGAGCCACCTTGATATCCACATCAGTTTGAAACTCCACAAAAATGTTGGAGTTGTCCTGGGTGGATGAAGAAGAAAGGGTGTTGATACCTGTAATGGTATTGATCTCATTCTCCAGGGGGCGGGTAATCAAATTTTCCATATCGATAGGCGGGTTTCCCGGATAGATCGTTTGAACCATGATGGTGGGTATTACCACATCAGGAAATAACTCTTTGGGCAGAGCCCGGTATGAAAAAATACCAAACAATGCAAAAACCACGGTTAGCAAAAAGATGGTGTTTTTGTTTTTTAAAGCTGCGGTGGTCAGTTTAAATTCTCTGACTTTGGATTCTTTGGTTTGTTTCTCACTCATTGTATTTGGTTTTCAAAGAATAAGTTTCGCTTTTGTTGGGCTGATTTATGGTAGCTAAAGCACAGTTTGTTGCCTGCCATTGTTGGTTCCGGGCAAATCCTGTTATTTTTTGGTGGCAAGAATGTTGTCTTCGGCGATTTTTACAAGGGTGCCATCATTTACACGGTTGTGCCCGGCGTTGATGAGTTTGTCCCCCTGTTCCAGGCCTGATTGTATCATGGTTAACCCTTCACTTGAAGGTCCTCTTTCCACATATACTTTGTCGGCAACCAGGTCCCCCTGTTCGTTTTCAATGATAGTGTAAACAAAATGCCCCTGCACATCTTGTTTGATGAGAATGGATGGCACCACAAGTGCCTCGTTGGTGGTGAAAGATTGAATGCCCAGGGTGGCTACCATGTTGGGTTTGAAACGTTCATCGGGATTGTCCAGTTTGAGCTGTAACCTGAAAGTACGATTTTCCGGATTGATGACATTGCCTACCCGGTGCACAGGCACTTTTCGCTCAAAGTCGGGGTAAGCCGAAAAACGCAGGATAACTTCTTCATCCTTTTTAATGTGGGGAAGAAAGTTTTCAGAAACATCGGCATTGATGTAAATGTTTTGCATGTTGATAAGTTGCATTACCATGGCGCCTGGCATGGCCATCTCACCTTCTTTGATAAAAATTTCATCCACAATGCCACTGAAAGGGGCTGTCATGGTAGCCATATCCAGTTGTGCTTTCAGGCTGTTGAGTCTTGATTGGAGACTTTCGTAATTGTTTTTGGCTTCCAGATATTGCACTTCACTACCTATTTCCTGTTCCCACAGCCTTTTTTGCCTGGAGTAAACCGTTTCTGCCAGCTGCAGCGATGTTTCTACCTCCTGGATGTTGTTTTCAATGACCGAAGTGTTGAGCTTGGCCAGAACCTGTCCCTGGGTAACCCTCTGGCCCTTGTCTACAAGGATTTCTGTAACCTGTCCGTTACTTTCCGGACTAATGATTGCTTCCTCCACTGCTTCAACACTACCGTTTACCTTTACGTAGTGGTCAAAGGGTTGCAACTCCAATGGGATACTGGTAACAGGCGTTTGTTGCCGGTTTTGGGTTCTTTCCCCTCTTTTTTCCAACTCCCTTTCCAGATCCGATACTTTTTGATTGAGCTCTACAATTTGTTCATTGTATTCACTGATTTTTTCCCTGATTTTTTCGGTCTCCGTTTGATTTTCTTGATTACATCCTGCCATAAGCAAAGCAAATAACAGGGGGATGAAAAGTAAAGAAAAGTATTTGGCTTTTACACGCCTGTTATGACTGGGGTGAAAATAATTGTTGTTCTTGTTTTCCCTTTTCAGGTATTTTAATGTTTTCATTATCCTCGCTTTTTTACTGATTTATAATCTTCCTAAAGCTTTTTCCAGTTTGTTTTTTGCATTGAGTAGATCAAACATGGCATTGATATAATTTGACTGTGTATTAAGAAACTGGTCGCTGGCCTGCGTGAGCTCCAGGCTGGTGGCCATCCCTTCTCTGAACATGATTTGTGTGCGGCTTAAAATTTTCTCTGCCAGCTCCAGGTTTTCTTTCTCGTTGTAATATTGCTCCATGGCCGTTTGAATTTCGGCTGTAGCCTCTCTTTTTTGTAACATTAGTGCCTGCTCAGTTTGCCGGGTGTTGGTTTCGGCTTTTTCGAGTTCCAGACGTGCCTGTTGTACCCTGGATCGCCGCTCTCCGCTGGAAAACAAAGGAATATTGATGTTTAAGCCAATGATGGATGTGGGAAACCAGGGCTGACCACTTTCAAAGAAGTTGAATTCGTTGCGGAATGCATTCTCCTGCCGCGTGTAAGTTGCAGTGATGTTGGGCAGGTAAAAACTCCACTCCCTGCGCAGCGACATCAATTGCATTTGCTCCTGTGAGTCCATAATTCGGTAGTCAATATGTGAGCGGGGATCAAAGTTCTGGATGCTCAACACTTCCAGCGAAACATTCTCGAAAAGCTCTTGCAGTTCATCGGTGAGCTTTATATCCTGGTTTACATCCAGGCCAACCTGAAACTTCAGCATATCTTTGATCAGGCTGTTTTGTCTTTCCATGCCCGAGATGCTGTTTACCAGGTTGGATACGGTTAGCTCCAACTGATCCACGTTGATAGCATCTGTAAACCCTTCTTCGTACATTTTGCGGGTTTCGTGCAGGGTTTTTTCAAGATTTTCCAGGTTTTCCTTTAAGATATGCAGGTTTTGCTCTGTGGCCAGGCTCAAATAATAGGTTTCTGTTACCCTGCTTTTAATCTCCATTTCCGTTTTTTGGTAGGTTTGCTCTGATAGTTGCCTGAAAACCCTGGCAGCTTGCAGTCCTACGATATAGCTTCCGTCAAAAACCAGCTGGCTTACCGAAAGTGTGGCCGAAAGGTTTTGCTCAGTGCCGAACTGTACTTCGGCAAATTCACCCTCCTGCCCTCCAAAAAACTCTGCAGGAATTAGGTTGGTTGGGATATCCGTGTAATACTGGTAGCCCACAGTTCCATTTACCTGGGGAAGTCCGGTAGCTGTAATTTCCCACACATTACGGTCAGCTATTTTTGCGTCTGCTTTGGCATTGCTTAATTCGTAGTTGTGTTCTAAAGCATACTCAATGGCTTCTTCAAGGCTAAACTCCAGGGTTTCCTGGGAAAATACCCCCGACGACAGCAGCATGAAAAAACCAGCCAGAAGTATGGCTCTCTTCAGGTTGGCAGCATGGGGGTGGTTTAAATTTCTTTTGTTATTTGACATGTGATTATCGTATTGAACTCTTTTGGGGTTTAGAAATCATGGGTATGGATATACAGTGTGTATTTATAAAATGTTTGGTGATCAACAAATCAGGTTTTCTATGGTTGTCGAAAATTTAAATTATCTGTGTTTTTTTCGAGATGCTTCAATCCATTGGCATTGGCAATTCCCCTGATGTGATATATGAAAAGTGTTTGAAAAACCTCTTCCAGCGTGTATTTTTCAAGAGGCTGCCAAAGTTCAGTCTGGTACATTTCCATACGCGATACATACACATGGGCAATGATTTCATAGTTCAGATCTTCGCGGTACAACCCTTCAGCAATACCCTCCCTGATGTTTTCCATAATATGATTGAAAACCTCTTTGCGTTTAAACTCCACAACCTCATCCCATACATCCGGATAATATTTTTGAAGATCATAAGTGAGGCTTGCGTTGGAGTGTTTCAGATGCTCTGTAAAAAAACGGGTCATCATCATCAATTTATCAATGGCGTTGGAGCCGGGCTGTGTTTGTGCCTGATTGATTCCACATTTTTGATAATGGATAAGGTGGTGAACAACTTTGCTTACCACGTCTTTTTTGTCTTTGAAGTAGAGGTAGAGGGTCTTTTTGGAAACCCCAAGTTCACGGGCCAGATCCTCCATGGTAACGCTCCGGATACCGTAACGGAAGTAAATATCTGCTATTTTATTGATGATTTCCTGCATGTTGAAAGCTTTAGGTGTTTTGAGAAACTGCGGAAACTATGGCGCCAGTTAAAGTTTCTTTGGTGTAACAAGATTTTTTCGGGATTGTTTTAGTTGGAAGAAATTTTTTCCAGGGTCTCCTTATTCCTTATGTTTTGATCTTTGCCCGGGGTGTGCCGCTATTTTTTATGAGTTGTTTCGGGGGTCTCAGGGTTTTTCACAGGCAGTGCCAGGGCTATTTTAAAAGCAGGTGCATGTCCAGGCAAAGATGCGAATCTATCCTATGTCTACTACTCCTTCATCAGGAGTATTTGCTGTAGCTGGTATGTTTTACAGTTATGGGGAGTATTAAATATTTCCCACGGCTCTTCTTACCGCATGCTTCCCAAATCTTTGGCGTATTTTGTCCATGGTTTGGTAGAGGCTTACCATTTCGGGGGTGTCTTCAAAAAGGTGAAGTTGTTGGGAGCCACTTACAAGATGGCTTAGCCGCACTCCTACCAGGCGGATGAGCATGCGCCGGGTGTAGAGATTTTGAAAAAGCTCTTTGGCGGTATCGATGAGAATGTGATCGAAAGCGGTGTAGGGGATGCGCTTTTGCAGGGTGTGGGTATCGAAATTGGCATAGCGAATTTTTACGGTGATGCAGGCAGTGAGTTTATTTTGTGAACGCAGGTTGTAACAAAGACTTTCCACCATGGTGGTGATCAGGTTTTTGATGGTCCCAATGTCGATGGTGTCCTGCTCAAAGGTGTGTTCAGTACTGATGGATTTACGTTCCCAGTGGTTGTATACCGGGGTGTTGTCGATGCCGCGGGCCCGTTTCCATATCTGGATGCCGTTTTTGCCCAGCAAGCGTTGGAGCATCTCCACGGGCATCTGTTGCAGAAGTGCCACTTTGTCGATACCCAGGTTGCGCAGACTTACATATGTTTTTTCACCGATCATAGGAATTTTTCGGATGGATAGAGGGGCCAGAAAAGGGATGATACCCGGCTGCTCCACAAACAGTTCGCCGTTGGGTTTGGCTTCGCCTGTAGCTACCTTGGCCACGGTTTTATTGGCCGAAAGTCCAAAGCTGATGGGCAGGCCGCTCTCTTTGATGATGGTTTGACGCAGTTCGTGGGTCCACTTCAGGCTGCCAAAAAAGCGGTCCATGCCTGTAATATCGATGTAATGTTCATCGATGGATGCTTTTTCGTACAGGGGAGCTTTCTCGGCAATTACTTCTGTTACCAGCTTTGAGTATTTGCTATAAGCATCCATGTCGCCTCGTATGACAGTAGCTTCAGGGCAGAGTTGCAAGGCCATCTTCATAGGCATGGCCGAACGTACACCGTAACGACGGGTTTCATAGCTGCAGCTGGCTACCACACCCCGGCCCGATGTGCCGCCAATGATTATGGGCTTGTTCTTCAGGCGGCTGTTGAGCAATCGTTCTACCGACACAAAAAAGGTGTCAAGATCCAAATGAGCAATATGGCGATTGTTGCTTTCCATGGATGTTATTATTTTTCCAGCCGCACAAATGCGGGGCGGGGTTAGAAATGAGTAAACGTACCGTTTCTCAATGTTTTGGCTGTTTTGTTGGTTACGTCAAAATGATTGTATAAAAATCAAAAAAAGTGTTCGTAATATAGTCAAAAACGATTATCTTTGGGGGTAAGATTTTGTTAAAAAACATAACCCTGTCAAATACAAACGATTATGGATTTATTTTTTGCCACCAACTTAAAATTGCTGCGCAAACGACGTAAGCGCACCCAGGACGACGTGTCTTTTTCTACCGGGATCAAACGGCCTACCCTGAGTGGTTACGAAAACAGCGGGGTGTTGCCCAGTGTGGAGAACCTGCTTTCTTTGGCCGATTATTTTGGTTTGTCAGCTGATACATTGCTGCGAGTAGATTTGCGTCAGCTTTCTGAATATCAGTTCTCACAACTGGAACGCGGCAGTGATGTGTACATCCGTGGCAGCAACATCCGGGTGCTGGCCACTACTATCGATAAAAGCAATCGCGAAAACATTGAGTTGGTTGCTGAAAAGGCGAAAGCAGGTTACAGTACCGGTTTTGCCGACCCTGAGTATATCAAAGAGCTCCCCCGTTTTCAGTTGCCTTTTTTGTCAGATAATAAAAAATACCGGAGCTTCCAGGTTAGTGGTGATTCAATGCTCCCTGTTCCTGAAGGAGCCTGGATTACCGGGGAGTTTATACAGGACTGGAGTGATATTGTAAGCGGCAAACCCTATATTATTCTTACTCTGAATGATGGTGTGGTTTTCAAAATTGTAGAAAACCAGCTGGAGGAGAGGGGGGTACTGCGCCTCTACTCACTCAATACCCTGTATGAACCTTATGACGTAAATGTGGCAGATGTACGTGAGGTGTGGCGGTTTAAAAATTTTATAGCCGAAGAAATTCCCGGTGAAGGAGCTCCCCAGCAAAACCTGGCACGGATGGTTATGGAGTTGAAAAAAGATGTGGAAAAGATAAAGGGCCGGATGAAGAAGTAATAAAGTATTTAAGCAGAGCCTGAACTCCGGGAATTATCTATTGTTAACACTAGACATAGAGCATGTTATGAAGTATCGTTTTACCGGATTTCTATCTACCCTTTGGATTGGTGTTTTATCCGGATTGTTTGCTGTTTCTGTATACGGGCAGCTATCAGTTTATTACCCTGAACCCTTTTCCAATAGCCGTTATGTTACTGTTGATGGTCTGGAATTACATTACCGTCAGTGGAGGGGTGATGAGGAAACCCCTATTGGCAATGTGTTGCTGGTACATGGTTTTAGCGGTTCTGCATATTCCTGGCAAAAGGTTGCAGATAGTCTGTATCAGCTTGGGTATCATGTGGTGGCGGTGGATGTTCCGCCTTTTGGCTACAGTGACCGGAACCCCCTGCAGAATCAGTCAGTAACTTTTAGGGCTGATTTGCTCCATCATTTTCTTCAAAAACAATTTGGAGCTCTTCGCTGGCATTTGGCTGGCCACTCTATGGGGGGTGCTATTGTGCAGGCCATGGCCTTAAAGTATCCTGAGTGCTACGAGAGTACTGCTTTTGTTGCAGCTACGCTTTTTGAGATGGTGAAACCTGGTGATAAAGATGCCCGGCTTTTGTTTAGGTTTCCCGGTGTGACATGCTTTTTGGGTAATATTGCCGAGCATTGGTTTATTAACCGGGCAAGTGTAGGACGTTTACTTGAGAGTGCTTTGGGGCAGGAGCCTTCCCAGGAGGAAGTTAAGCATTATTACCAACCCCTGGTAATTCCGGGTACGGCAAGAGCTGTGCTTAACTCAGAGCGCTTTAGTAGTGAGCTGTACCAGCTGCATGTATCGCAGATGAAAGTGCCTGCTTTTGCTGTTTGGGGAGACAAGGATACCTGGGTCCCGCTGCAATCGCGTAAGGCTGTTGCAAAACAAATGCCGGGGTTGGAATTAAAAGTTATCAGTGGGGCTGGTCATAATCCAATGGAGACGCACCTGGAAGAGTTTGTGGATTCCTACCACGGGTTTCTGCGGGATCTGTAATTTTTTTATCCTCTTTTTTTCCTTAGGGGAAATATTGTCCTAGTACCCCCGGGTTTACCTGGTCGGATTCAGAAAAGACGGTATCCAATTCCCCACTCCACAAAATCGGCTCTTGCATAATGGGTTTTGAGGGTAATACTTGTAAGTATTCCCCCCGGTAGTTGGTACCGCAGCCCCACTCGCTGGAAGATGGGTTTGTAGGGCTCTACATAATAAAACACATAATACCCCAGGTTGAAGATGGCCGACAGGTTGTTGAATATGAGCTCATGGGATAAGTGGACTGCACCGTGGAGGTATTCTTTGAATGTGTCGGCATCTTTTTGGTTGATTGCTTCTGTTTTAATAAAGTCATCGTAAAACACGTCCAGGCCGAGTCCCCAGCTCCTGGTAAAGTTGGATTGCCTGGAAACGTTAAGGCTCAGGCTTCTAACACCATAAAAATCTGGCTCGATGGTCTTTTGCATTTTGCCCACGGCATAAATGAACTCAAAGCTGTATCGTGGGTGTTTCTGCAGTTCCTGGCTGTAAGTGTCTTTTTGGTATAGCCTGGGCTGTTGTTCTCCAATTAACTGTCGGATTCCGATATTGAAATCAAACAAGTTAAGTCCTTTGTTGGGCTTTTTGAAAGCCCCATTGGAGAAGTGGCTGAAAGAGACCCCCGAAGTGAGTTGCCTGTTTTGCGAAATGGGATAAAGCAGTTTGTAGTTGATGTTGAAATGTACATTGAAAGGGGTGCTGATGGCATGGTTTTCGGGATTGTCAACAGGGTGGTGTTGTTTTGAAAAGTGAGCCAGCCCCAGGGAGAGTTTCATCCGGGTAGAAAAGTTTTTTCTTTCTATGCTGGGAAACTCAATGAACATAAAGCCAGAGTTAACTGTTCCCAGGGTTTCCGTCTGACCAGGATAGCCTCTGTAATAACCCATACCTACTGCCGGGAAGTTGTAAAGATGCTCCCATTTGTTTTTACCCCGGGTTTGTATGCCTGCATGAACTTCCAGGGCTGGGCTCAACCCATGGGTATAACCTAGCAGCTTGCTGCTATGTGCCTGTACTCCTCCGGCATGACTTTGTAAACTGAAAAAATACGGATTGCTGTCTGTTTGATTGTTTTCTGAATAAGCAAACAGATAGCATATCCACAGGGGGATTATCAGAAAAAGTCTCCTTTGCATAGAACAAATAGTTTACAAAACAGCAATTTTCTTTAAAAAAGCTTTTAAAGCTATGGGGTTTGGCTTTATTAACCAGGCCCTTATTCAAACAGGAAAGATACCATGATAATCTTGGAATTCAGGCGATCAATGGAATTGGTAAACATGGTATTTTCACGGGTTAGCATATCCTTAAGCCCAAAAGATGCTTTTATTTCGGTGGAAAATTTGAAATAATAAAAGTAATGGTCAAATCCAACACCTAATTCGTAAAAATAATCATTTTTGCCGATACGGGCAAGTATTTCGTCTGCAACATCGTCTTTATCTTCCACGGAGGCCAGGTCGTGGCTGTACTTAAAACCTCCGATTACATAAACCCGGGTGTTGGTCATTCTCACCGATTTGTATTTCAGGTGGAGGGGGAAATCAATAAAAGTGCTTTCTAATTGTTGGGTACGTGTAATGGGGCTGTCGTTGCGAATGCCGCTGTATACCAAATTCCTGTCTCCAAATGAAAGGGTTGGAATAAAGCGAAGGTCCCAGTGATCGGTTAAGCGCAGGTTAGATACAATACCAATGTGAAATCCGTTTTCAGCTTTGGTAAGCACTGAATGTAAGGTGTCAAACTCCTGGGTGACAAACCCCACATCGCTCATCTCCACATTGTGCAGGCTGGATATGGGCTTGAGAGAGAAATCCATTTTGTTAAAACCCAATGAAAACCCAAAGTGATATTCCTTTTCGTCGTGGTCGGGGAGGTTCTCAAATTTAAATGCCTGCTGCCTTTGTGCCCCCACCTCTATGATGGCTAGCAGCAATAGCAAAGTACCTGCTATGTGTTTAATGTTATTTCTGCTCACTTAAATTTCCTTTTTTTTAATACAACAGGGTGAAAACATTTTGTATTTAAACTTCAATGGCATTGTATCTTGTGGTGTTTTTCATTCATTAAACGTACTTCATGTAATAATATTGCTAAAATACAATCATTTTACTATTTGTGCCGGGTTCCTGGTGCTTGGGGGAAAGCTCTGTTTTTCGGCTTCGTACAGGTAGGTTATTCCCTGGCTTATCCTGGTTGCTTTCGCATTTTTGAAACCGGCTGTTTCCAGCAGGTTGGTAAAGTCTTTTCCGTATGGGAAGGTTTTAACCGATTCGGGCAGGTATTTGTAAGATTCGTAGCTGCCGCTAAAGAGTTTTCCCCATAAAGGAAGAATAAAATTAAAGTAGAAACTATAGGCATGTTTTACCGGGAACTTGTCGGGCATGCCAAACTCAAGGATCAGGATAGTGCCCTCGGGTTTTAGCGTTCTATGGATCTCTTTTAGCCCTTTAAGCGGTGTTTCGAAATTTCTAACACCATAGGAAATGGTAGCAGCATCAAAGGTGTTGTCTTCAAAGGGGAGGTTTTCTGAGTCTGCCTGTTTCAATTCAATGGTATGAGATAATTTTTTTTTGAGAACCTTTTTCTCACCCACCTGGAGCATGGTTTCGGCAATATCAACACCTACAATGCGGGAGGGGTTGAGCCTGGCCAGTTCTATGGCAAGATCGGCAGTACCCGTAGCTACATCCAGTATTGTTTGGGGGTTTTCTTTGGCCAGCCTCCGCCGCAATTTTTTTCGCCACAGCTTGTCAATTCCAAAAGACAAGAAGTGGTTCAGGTAATCGTAGCGGTGTGCAATGCGGTTAAACATCACGCGAACGTCCTCTTTTTTGCCCATATCAGTGATTTTTAGGGTGCCAGTCTTTTGCGATCCCACCTATTGTCATCATTACGAACATAAAGTATTCTGTCGTGCAACCTACCCGGTCGTCCTTGCCAGAACTCTACTTCTGATGGTTTTAATACATAACCTCCCCAATGGGGCGGACGAGGAATCTGACTCTCCTTGTATTTTTCTTTGAGTGCCGAAAAGTTGTCAAAAAGCTTTTCCCGGGTTTCTATCTCTTTGCTTTGGTCTGATGTCCAGGCTGCAATTTGGCTTTCCCTGGGTCTACTTTTAAAGTAAGTGTCCGATTCTTCGGGAGGCACTTTCTCCAGTTTGCCTTCTATTCGAACCTGTCTTTCCAGCTCAAGCCACAAAAACACCAGCGCTGCGTTGGGGTTTTCTTCTATATCTTGCGACTTACGACTGTTATAATTGGTATAGAAAACAAAGCCTCTTTCATCTACTTCTTTGAGCAAAACCACCCTTGCACTAACTTTGCCAAGGGCATTGGATGTGGCAAGGGTCATGGCATTGGGTTCAATCAGTTCAGCAAACATGGCCTGCTCAAACCACAGGTTAAATTGCGCCATCGGATCGGGTAATACCTGGTGTAAGCTTAACCCCCCTTGCGTATAGTTTTTTCTTAGTTCAAATAGTTTCTTTTTTTTGTTCATAACACCCTATAACAAGGAAAAGCTTAAAAAGTTTTCAGACTTTCTTTAAGTAATTGTTCTTTGTTGATGGGAACCACACCCACATATTCGCAAACAAGGCCACCAGCCAGGTTGGATAACCGGGCCATTTGTTTTACACTTGTGCCTGTGGCCATGCATAATGCCAGGATGCTGATTACCGTATCACCTGCCCCTGACACATCGGCAATATCGCGTATATGTGCTTCAATATTTCCTGTTTCGTGTTTTCCGTCAGAACCTTTGCTGCTGTAGCAAATGCCTTTCTCAGAAAGGGTGGCCATGGCGATATCTGCATTGAGTATTTGCTGGATTTGCTGTACCGCATTTACGACCGAATCGGTGTCTTCAAGCTCATCGTCTGTTTTCAGCCCCTGCTTTAACTCCTTTAAGTTGGGCTTAAAAAGGTTTACATCCCGGTAGCTCATAAAATTCTTTTTCTTGGGATCCACCACAACAGGGATTTCCTGACTTTTGGCCAGGTTAACAACATCTTTGATCAACACCGGGGTGATAACTCCTTTGTCATAGTCTTCGAAAACGACTGCTCCTATTTTTTTCCGGCTAACCAGGGATTTTATTTTTTCAAATAAGAGGGCAGACTCCTGCTCCAGCAAGCTTTTCTCCGTTTCTTCGTCTACCCTTAACATTTGAACATTGTTGCCAATAACTCTGAACTTGGTAGTTGTAATCCGGTTTTGGCTGGTGATAAGGCCCGAAGTTTCAAGGTTTTGTTTTTTCATTAATTCAAAAAACTCCCGGCTTTTTCCATCTTCTCCAATCACAGAGCAGAGAATAGGAGTAGCTCCCATGCTTTGGATGTTGAGTGCTACATTGGCAGCTCCCCCCAGCCGGCTCTCCCTTTTTTTTAGGGATACTACAGGCACAGGCGCTTCTGGCGATATCCTGTCCACCTTTCCCCACAAATAAGCGTCAATCATCACATCGCCTATGATGAGGATGTTTTGGTCGTTAAAGGCTTCAAAAAGTTTTATAATGTCTTGCGTTTCCATCGTAAAAAAGTTATTTCAACGCTACCAGGGCTGATTTGATTCTATCTACTGCTTCGATGAGCAATTCATTGGAAGTGGCGTACGAGAGGCGGATATAGTTGGGTGAACCAAAAGCACTGCCTGGTACTAATGCCACATGTACTTTGTTTAGGATGTACATACAAAAGTCGTTGGCGTTGTTAATGGTCTGACTACCATTGCTTTTGCCAAAATAACTGCTTATGTCGGGAAAGATGTAGAAAGCTCCCTGGGGTACATTGGTTTTAAAGCCAGGAAGGTCTTTCACCAGGTTGAGTACCAGATCACGTCTTTCCTTGAACTTGTCAAGCATATGCCAGGTTGTTTGTGGGAGGGTTTCCATTGCTTCTTCGGCTGCTTTTTGGGCAATGGAGCAGGCAGCAGAGGTGAACTGACCCTGCAGTTTGTTGGATGCTTTTGCAAGCTCAGGGTGGGCTGCCATATATCCCAGGCGCCAGCCTGTCATAGCAAAACCTTTGGATATGCCGTTGATCAAAATCACCCGGTCTTTGATGGATTCAAACTGTGCAATGCTTTCATGGTTTTTGTTGAAGTTGATCAACTCATAAATTTCATCGGAAATAATATACACATGGGGATGTTTTTCGAAAACTTCAGCCAGGGCTTTCAGCTCATCTTTGGTGTACACTGAACCACTTGGGTTGCAGGGGCTGGAAAACATAAACAGCTTGGTGTTGGCTGTAATTGCTTTCTTCAGTTGCTGCGGGGTAATTTTAAAATCATTTTCAATACTGGTTTCAACATAAACATGTTTGCCCTGGGCGAAAGTGACCATATGTGCATAGCTTACCCAGTATGGGGTGGGGATGACCACCTCATCCTGTGGGTTTATCAGGCAAAGTAATGCGTTCATAATGGAGTGCTTAGCCCCGGTACTGATAACTATCTGCTCGGGGCTATACTCCAGGTTATTATCCCTTTTGAGTTTTTTGCTGATGGCTTGACGGACCTCTGCATAGCCGTTTACCGGAGGGTAAAAGGTGAAATTTTCGTCGATGGCCTTTTTGGCCGCATCCTTGATGTTATTGGGTGTGAAAAAATCGGGTTCCCCGATGCTCAGGTTGATCACATCATGGCCCTGAGCTTTAAGCTCCCGGCTTTTACGTGTCATGGCAAGGGTTTCCGATTCTGCAAGTTGATTGATTCTGTCAGATAAAGGTATCATAATGTTTTGGGATTTATTAAGTGAACCATTGTGTTGTTTCAATAGCTGTTTATTTCCTTTCCTGAATGGGCAAAAATAAGAAATTAAAGCATGTGAGGATAACTAATTGCGTTTTTATACGGTTGCATTCCTGTAAATGTGGCAATTGGTTTAGGGTTATGTGTTTTTCGAAAATTGATTGGAATTTTTACTTTCTCATTTAAATAAAGTGGCCTGATTTCCCAAAATGGAAAATCAAGTTTTTTCTGAATATACTTATATTTGTAGTTTAGCTCAGATGCTAACAATATCTTTAAAGAAAATAAATATAAAAAGACATGATGACAGATTTGCTGCTTTCTATTCGCTACATACTGCCGGCTGTGGTTGTATTTTTTACAGCTTGGTATATTTTGAAAGAGTTTTTTAACCAGGAAACCCAAAACCGCCGGATGAGGTTGCTGGAAGAAAAACAAAAACTATCCATGCCTGTGCGCTTACAGGCCTATGAAAGAATTGTGCTTTTACTGGAAAGGATTTCTCCGGGCAACCTGGTGATGCGCGTACAAAAGCCCGACATGTCTCTCAAAAACTATCAAAAGTTGTTGGTGCAAACAATTCGTGATGAATACGATCACAATCTTTCGCAGCAGTTGTACGTTTCCCTGGAGGCATGGGAAAAAGTGAAAGCAGCCAAAGAAGAAATGCTCAGGCAGATAAATACATCGGCTGGAAAACTTCAGGAGGATGCTACAAGTACCGATTTGAGTAAAAAAATGCTTGAGATGAGTGTGGAAAAATCTGCCACACGCAAAGCACTTGATTTTGTAAAAACTGAAGCAAGAAAATTTTTGTGATGCTTTGTGCTTTGACACGTATAACACATATAATCTTTTATTTTTACTATTTGTATGGCAATTGAAGTAAAAGCATTCAGAAGTGAACAAGCCCAAAAGTATGTGGATGAGCTGGCCGACCTTCGTATGCGGATATTCAGAGACTATCCCTATTTGTATGATGGTTCGGTTGAATATGAGAAGACGTACTTAAGTCGCTATTTTGAAGCGCAAGACTCGGTGGTGTTTTTGGTTTTTAACAGCAGTGATGCCGTCATTGGGGCTACAACCTGCATTCCCCTGCGTGAAGAAATTCCTGAAATTCAAAAACCTTTCAGGGAAGGTGGCCTTAATGTGGATGAATATTTTTATTTTGGTGAATCGTTGCTTGAAAAGACTTACCGTGGCAAAGGTTTTGGAAGACTGTTTTTTCAGTACAGGGAAAAAGAAGCTTTAAGGAATCCGGAAATACATTATTCTTGCTTTTGTGCGCTGAACAGACCATCTGAGCACCCCTTGAAACCTGACAATTACCGATCCCTGGAGCCTTTCTGGAGAAACCTTGGGTACCAGCCGCAGTCAGGAATGTACACCAGCATGGGCTGGAAGGATATTGATAAAGAGAAGGAAACTGCTAAAAAGCTACAGTTTTGGGTGAAGAAATTAAGATAGTTGCAGGAAGAATGCTCAACAGGGGGAAGTCGATCCATTGGAAATGAATGTAAAACAAATAGCAAAATTTACGAAATATGAAAATTCAACTCAACAATCGCCCTGAAACCATTGAAGGAGCTGACAAACTTACTGTCAGTCAATTGCTTGAATTGAAGAATTTCACCTATAAGATGTTGCTGATCAAGGTCAATGATAAGACCATCAAAAAAGATGATTACGAAACTACCGAAATCAAAGATGGCGACAATGTAGCTGTTATTCACCTGATGACCGGGGGTTAATCTATACCCGAATTGATGTATTGAACGCCCACCAGGCTGTCGTGCACATTGCCCGGTTTTCTGTGGTATACATAGATGGTATAATCGTTTTCTGCAATGGAGTGGCTTCCCTCAAAACGGGATACATCTGCCACATCTTTACCATCCTCCAGGTACACATACTGGTAATCGTAAAAGCCTTGTTTGAGAAGGAGTTTGAGTTCGTATTGTGAGTCCCTGTAGTTATATTTCATCCTGTTTTTTTGTGAGAAGTTCCAATCTGTCAGCTCTCCCATTACATATACATTTCCATCGGTAAGGGGTTGGTTTTGGGCAAGCGTGAAGTGCACCCATGCATAATCACTCTCCAGCATATCGTCCGGGTAATCTTCCGTTTTGATTAAAAATTTTCCATTGATGTCATTTTGTGAGGTGTAACTCATAAACCGACGTTCTTTATCCGGTGATAAAATAACTTCCCAAGCGTTGGGTATTGAGTTTATTTCTGCTACATTAAGACTTCTGTATCTCAGGCTCTTGGTGTCAAAGTTTCTGAACTCATTTCCTCCGTGAAATAGATTTCCGTCTTCATAGTCATAGATAAGCTCATTACCCTGTACCAGCCTGGGTTGTAGGCCATAAATGGCATTGTCCCAGCGGCCATTTTGCCGGATGAGTACCCTGAGATCACGGTAGGGGTTAGAAATGGCGTACCCTGATGTATTGATGGTAAAATCAATTTCTTGTTTTATGTCGCGGAAATATAGGTCAGTTGCTTGATTTACGGTAGCAGAAATATTTACTTTTTGTTCAAAAACCATAAACCTGCGTGTGAATATGACTTCATCAGGGCTGCCATCAATGAAAACTTTCAGCAAATAATTGCCTGATAATTTGGGTTGCATATTGGCATTGGGAAACTCCAGCCAGTAATGTGTGAATGGTTTTCGGGTGTTCCGGGAAAAAGCATAATTGCTGATTCTGTCCTCGTAAAACCCTTCTATATATTCATATTCCATAAGGTCAGAAGGTTGCCAGTGTGCATCACAGTGTATAATGGTGTAGGCATAGTTCTTATAATCTGCATCCAGATCATCGAAACGTAAAACCAGTTTTTCTGAAGAATTTAAATCAATTATGGGGGGTGAAAAACCCCATCCTTTTCGATTAAACAAAACAGATTTTACGTTGTTGCGGTATATGTAACTGCCGGTTCTCTCAAAGTCACTTTGATAGTAATCATTGTCTGGCGGGGTGTTTTGGCTAACTGCATTGATTTCTTTTTTGATATTTTCAATTACAGAAAAATTTCCATTATTAGCCTGTGAGGTGTTTGATGGAATGGTAATCATATACAGAATTAAAAAAGCATTCATGAGTCTAAATGCTTTAATTGTATTGATTTTGTTTGTTTTTTTTT
>SLQX01000039.1 GCA_007131245.1 Bacteroidales bacterium | reverse complement strand
TGTACTTTTAACACGAGAATAAGCAAACCAATGAGATACATGACAAAGAAAATATCCATACTTGCACTTTTTATTTACCTTTTTATACTGCATGGATTTAGTCAGCAAATTCCTTTAGATACTGTTTCCCGTGAACAACTAAACTCCGAACAGCAAAAAGCGATTATAACCAATTGGATTGAAAAATCGTGTAATTCTACACGGTGGTCGCATGATGCCCGTATGAAATTTGCTTTGTCGGCCTATAACTTCTCTCATTCTGAAGGTTATGAATCCCTGAAAATGAATGCGATGTTCTGCCTTTCAGAATTATATCTTGACCAGGGACGATTTGATGATGCATTGCTTTATTTTGATACCCTGGTGAGCTATGCGCACCAGACGCAAAACCCCGATCTTTTAATAAAAGTAAAAAACCATCAGGGTACCATATACCGGCTCAAGGGAGAGATGTACAATGCCCTCGGTATAACTTATGATGCTCTTCACCTTGCCAGGGAAAATAACAACACCTCTCTTAAAGCTTTATCGGCCAACAATATTGGTATAATTTACCGCAATCTGGGCGAAAATAATACGGCCATTTCTTATTACCGTGAAGCCCTGGAGGATGCAAGACTGGCAGGAGATACATCGCAAGTTATCAACTCAAAAATCAATATAGGGAATTATTACTGGTTTTTACTGGAAGCTCCCAAGGCATTTGAATATTATGAAATTGCATGGGATTTGGCAGTGGATTTAAACCATATGGAGCATATGGCTAATCTTCAAAACAACCTGGGAAATATTCAAAGAGCCAATAACCGGCTGGATTCGGCAATAGTTTATTACGAGCGTGCTCTGGACGCACTTGATGATTTGAATATTGCGGGCTTAAGGGCTGTTACAATCAGAAACATCGGGGTAACTCATCAAAAAAAAGAAAACCTGCAGAAAGCCCTGGACTATGTTTATCAAAGTCTTGAGATTTCCCAAAACGTGGGTTTAACCAGCCTCCTGAGAAACAATTACCTCACCTTATCTGAAATATATCATGCCAAGGGAAATACTTCGCAGGCATATAATTACCTGGTATTATATAAGGAACTCAATGAGCAGATTTTTAACAACCAGCTGTTAAACAGAATAACTTATTTCAGTGAACAAATATATGATGCCCAGCGCAAGGAAGAACTGTATAAGTTTAGACTGGAACGAAATATTTTGATATTGGCTATCGTTGTGCTTGGCCTTGTGTTTTTCGTAGTGCTTTATGTAGTGATTTATCGCAGGTTTAAAGACAAGCGCGCTCATATCGCTAAACTAAAATCTACCCTTGAGGATAAGAATATTACAGAAAAGGCGCTTCGACAAAGTGAGGAAAATTACCAAACACTTATAAAAACACTCAATGAAGGACTTATAGTTCTTGATAAGAACCAAAAAATAGAATTTTTGAACTACAAGGCATGCCGGATTTTTGGAGTTAGTCACAAGAGTGAATTGCAGGGAGAAGGCTTCGAAAAGTTTTTATTAACACAGGAAGACCTGAATCTCTATAAAGAGAAGATTGAATTACAGAAGATGGGTATTTCGGACCATTACGAAGTTAAGATGAAAAATGTGGCAGGGGATGTAATGTGGGTGAATTTGAGCTCAGCTCCTATTCTTGACGAAAACCTTAAAGCGACAGGTTCAGTAACTTTGGTATCCGATGTAACCGAACGGAAAAAATCGGAGCAGGCATACGGTGAGTTAACCGCCAACCTAAATCAGAAAATCAAACAACTCAACTGTCTTTATGATATATCTGATTTGTCGGGTGTGCCCGGTATTTCCTTTGAGGAGATTATTGAGAAATCCCTGGAAATCATTCCTGTAGGGCTGAAATTCAGCCATGATGCAGCCGTAAAAATTGAATTTGATAACAAAGTTTATGCTTCTAAGAATTTCAAACCGACCCCATGGGCATATACGGTTCCCATTAAGGTTCAAAAAAAGAAACTGGGTTATTTGAAAGTGGTTTACCTGGAAGAAAAACCCAATATTAATAATGACCCATTCCACTTTAATGAAAAGATTTTGTTGAAAAATATTTCGGAAAAATTTGGACAGATCGTGGAGTCTAAAATTCTAGAAAAAAACCTGCGTGAGAACCAGAAAAGGCTACAGGAAATTCAAAAGATTGCCAGGGTAGGAGACTGGGAAAAAGATATTGCCACCGGAAAATGTACTTTTTCTGAAACCTTTTTTGATATTGCCGAAATAACGCCTGAAAAGACCAAATTCTTTGAATACAGTAAGTTTCTGGAAATTATTCATCCGGATGACAAAGAAACTTTCTTACGCTTTGAGAATGAACTGCTCAACAACAAACCCAAAGAGAGCACCGTTAACTTTCGGATAATTACCAATACGGGAATTATAAAGCATATTTATTCCAGCGGCAAGATTATTCATAAAGAGGACCCACCCGTCCCCATCAAAGCAGTTTTTACAATTCAGGATGTAAGCGAGCAA
Source organism: Bacteroidales bacterium (assembly GCA_007131245.1). Classification (GTDB taxonomy): domain Bacteria; phylum Bacteroidota; class Bacteroidia; order Bacteroidales; family UBA7960; genus SKVR01. Next base: position 4,689 of record SLQX01000039.1, on the reverse strand, counting down.
AAATACAACCAGGAATTGCAGTATAATGCCGAAGTGTCACTGAAAACATCGCAGGCAAAGCAGCAGGTTTTGGCCAATATGAGCTACGAAATGCGTACGCCCATCACAGGTATACTGGGAATGGTTGATTTTTTAATGGAATCAAAGCTTAATAAAAAGCAAACCGAGCTGGCTAACACCATTAAGGAGTCAAGTAACGGCCTTTTGGGTATCATCAATAATATTTTGGATTTACACCGCATTGAGTCAGGTAAATTCAGGCTCAACAACAATACTTTCAACCTTTCGGCTGTGGTTGAACGAATTCATAGCCTCTTTAATGTCATTTCACGCTCCAAAGATATTACCTTAAAAGCAGAGGTAGATTCACGTCTGCCACAAAACCTTATTTCAGATGAAACCCGAATTTACCAGGTTATCACCAGTTTTGTGTCCCTCATTGTAAAAAACTCAAAACAAGGGCTGGTGAACCTTTCCTTTAAGCAGGAAAGTCTTATTGGTCAGCAGTTGGTTGTTTTGGTTGAAATTTCTGATAATTGCAGCGAATTGGACTACCAGGAATTGAAAGTTCTTTTGAATCCCGGCAACCATTATGAAAACCTGCATGAAAAACAAAAAGACAGTAACCTGGTATTGGCTATTTCGGGCAAGATTGTCGAGCTATTGGGTGGTTCCATTAGTATCGATAAAATAGAACCACGAGGCAATCTCTTTTGCTTTACCTTTTTTGCTTCCCTTGCTGAAGAGGATAAAATTATCGAAGAAACATCCTCCGATAAGGTCGATAATCTGACTGATTTTAAGGGTTTGAAAGTACTCTGCGTGGAAGATAAAAAAATCAATCAGAAGGTAATTTCGCTGATGTTAACCCATGTAAATTGCAGGGTTGAGTTGGCTAACAATGGTAAGGAAGCCATTGAAATGCTCGAAAAAGAGAGGTTTGATATCATTTTGCTGGATATGATTATGCCGGTAATGGATGGCTTGCAAACCATTAAATACTTAAAATCCCACATGGATTTACACCCTCCGGTCATTGCCCTCACTGCCAATGTGATGGAAGAGGACAAGAAAAAATACTTTGACGCCGGAATAGATGATTATCTGACAAAACCCATTAACACCCGGGAACTTTATCGAAAAATTGCACGCTGGCATCACAAGTTCGAGACACGGTTAGCCAGCAACAATTATAATTGATATTTCTTTGTATACATATGCAACAAATTAACAGCTATCCTTTCATCAATCCGCAAACCTTTTCTGTTCTGAAAAAAAATACGGGCGGTAACAAGTCGCTATTGACTGAGCTCTATCAAAGCTTTATTGATGATTCCAACGAACTTATTGCTGAAATTGAAAATGCAATCCTGCAAAAGCAGTTTGATGAATATTATTCAGCTGTTCACACCCTCAAAGGGCTATCGGGTACCATTGGTTGCACGCGAATGTTTGAAGTACTCAAATTGATGGATACCCTCAATAAAAACGATAACTTTTCTGATTCCATTGCACATTTACCACAGTTAAAAACCGTTTTTTCTGATACCACACAGGTTATCAAACAGGATGTTTTTAATGACTGACTATTGGCTTATCTTTCGTTCCTCTTTAAAATTTTGCAAGCTACGTAATGAATACCAGCATTTATAACTATGAAGATTTCTGACAATAACATGAGCACTTTTTCTTTTTTAGATTATGAAAAGGTATTTCACAGACTCCCCATGCCGGTGCTTGTTCTTACCAGGGATTTGAAAGTTATTATGACCAATGGGCATGCCAAAAGTCTTTTCCCGGCAATTAGTATAAATCACAGGAACACTTCAATTAAAAGTCTGACATCGTTAGAGCAGTTAGAAATTATTGTTTCAGCCATAGAGCAAGCCTTAAATTCAGAAAAAACTGTGAGCTGTATCATCCCGCCAAACACCCAATGGAACAGTTCAGGATCTTATAGGGTAAGCATCGAGATAATTGACCCCAGCAATCCACATATTTTGCTTGTTTTTGAACCAAATATCGCTGCGACCAACCATCAGTCAGGGCAGGAAGTCAGTCACGAGATGAAGAATACATACTCCCGTAAAGTTACAGAGGAACTTATTGAAGGTCGGTTGAATGCTGCCATTATGCAAAGTGATACCACCATTGTTGTCACTGATCTGGAAGGTAATATCCTTTTTGCCAATCCTAAATTTGAATTTACCACTGGATATAGTGTAAAAGAAGCCCTTGGTCAAAACCCCCGAATCCTGCAAAGTGGTGAGCAGTCACCCGAATACTACCAGGAGCTTTGGAACACCATTAGAAATGGTAAAGTATGGAAAGGTGAGTTTAAAAATAAACGCAAAGATGGCAGCTATTACTGGGAATCGGCAACCATTACACCTATTAAAGATGAAAAAGGGAACCTGTTGGAGTACCTTGCCATTAAAGAAGATATTACCCAAAGGAAACGAATGGAAGAAAAGCTGGAGCATGCTCTGGAAAAAATGGAAGCTGCCAACTGGGAATTGAAGATGCTGAACAAAGACCTTAAGCAGGAAGTGGAGAGGAGAAAAAATGTGGAAAGTGAGCTTAAGCTACAAAAGGATTTGCTGCAGGAGTTGAATGAAAACTTAGAGAACCAGGTAAAGGCCGAAGTTGACAAAAACCGGCAAAAAGATGAGCTTATGCTGCTTCAATCGCGTCAGGCTGCAATGGGTGAAATGATAGGAAATATTGCACACCAATGGCGACAGCCCCTGAACAGTGTGGGGTTAATGGTGTATGACCTTGTGGATGCTTTTCGTTTTGGTGAAGTGGATCAAAACTACCTGTCAGAGAGTGAAAAAAGCATTAAGGATGTGTTGGGTTACATGTCGGCAACCATTGACGATTTTCGCAATTTCTTTAAACCCAATAAGGAAAAGCAAAACTTTTACCTTCACGAATGCATAAAAACTTCGGTTTCTTTTATAGAAGCCACTTTGAAAAACTCAGGTATCCGCCTGATTATCGACATTCCAGACAATATAGAGCTTTACGGCTATGCCAGTGAATTTGCCCAGGTAGTACTCAATATTGTGAACAATGCTAAAGATGCCCTGCTTGAAAACAAACCCGAAAAACCTGTCATAAGATTATCAGCCACATCAGACCACAAGAAAGCAGTTCTAATTATTATAGATAATGCGGGAGGAATCCCCGGGTGCATTATCCATAAGATTTTTGATCCTTATTTTACCACCAAAGATCAGGGTAAAGGAACGGGAGTTGGTCTGTACATGTCCAAGACCATTATTGAGCGAAACATGAGTGGTAGCATTGTTGTGAATAACTCAAGAACCGGAGCAGAGTTTGTTATAACAATTCCTCTTGCAGAAAATAACTAAAAAACCATCCCGACACAATTTGACAGGATGGTTTTTAATGACTTTTTACCAATGATGCTTGCTTAAAGATTTCTATAACGAATCCTTGTAGACATCAACAATTTTTCCAGAAGCATATTTACCGGCATCCAGGTTTTTCTTGATGGTTGTAAATGCATCCAGGGTGTACTGAACATCATCCAGGGTATGCACCGCTGTGGGAATAATGCGAATAATGATCACCCCTTTGGGCACCACCGGGTAGCCTACCACAGAGCAGAAAATGTTAAAGTTTTCCCTGAGATCATAGGCAAGGTTGGTTCCCTCGCTGGTTTCACCTGATAAAAATACCGGGGTAACGGGTGATTGTGTATTACCCAGGTTAAAACCACGGTCACGCAGTCCCTGTTGCAACGCATGGGTGATTTTCCATAAATCTTCACGCAGTTCAGGATGCTTTCTTATCAAATCAAGTCGTTTTAGTGCACCCTCAACCAATGGCATTGGCAAAGATTTGGCAAATATCTGGCTACGCATATTATACATCAGAAAAGAGATAACCTTAGGAGTGGCTGCCACAAATGCTCCTATGGAGGCCATTGCTTTGGCAAATGTACCAAAGTAGATGTCAATTCCATCATTGACTCCCATATGTTCTCCTACACCAGCACCGGTTTTTCCCATGGTGCCAAACCCATGGGCATCATCCACAAGTAAGCGGAAATTATACTGTTTTTTGAGATCTATAATTTCATCCAGTTTGCCAAGGTCTCCTGACATCCCAAAAACCCCTTCTGTAATTACCAAAATACCTCCGCCAGTTTCGGCCGTTACTTTGGTGGCTCTTTCCAACTGCTTTTTCAGGTTTTCGATGTTGTTGTGCGGAAAAACAAAACGTTTGCCTAAATGCAGCCTAACACCATCAACAATACAGGCGTGAGACTCAGAGTCGTAAACAATAACATCCTTACGATCAACTATGGCATCAATAATGGAAACCATCCCCTGGTATCCATAATTAAGCAGGTAGGCCGCTTCTTTTCCCAAGAATTGGGCCAGCTCTCTTTCCAGCTGTTCGTGCTTATCTGTTTGCCCTGACATCATCCTGGCTCCCATAGGTAAGGCTAGCCCATATTTTTCTGTGGCTTCTGTATCTGCTTTTCTTACTTCAGGGTGGTTGGCCAGGCCCAGGTAATTGTTCAAACTCCATACAAGCTTTTCCTTTCCGCGAAATTTCATGCGGTTAGAGATTTCTCCCTCCAGCTTTGGAAAAGCAAAATATCCATGAATGCGGTCCGCATACTGACCCAGCGGCCCCATGTCTTCGGTTTTA
>SLQX01000217.1 GCA_007131245.1 Bacteroidales bacterium | reverse complement strand
TTTTGCAAAAACCTAGTGGGAATGTATTTTGAACCCTCCATTGCCAGGCATCTTTTTGTACAAATTTGTCATAAAATAAGGGGAGGTGGAGTACTGATTATCGGCAACCATGAACCTTTTCCTGTGGATGATATACCCGGGATGTATGCATACGGTCCGGGGGTGAATGTTTTCCGGAAAAAGCTAGGGTAAGTGCATTCTCTGAAAAAGGTTTATAGAGAATAGTATATCGGGCTCTGCAAGCACCATTTAAACAATTACCAGGATCAAACTTCAAGCATCATCAAATCATTTGATGATTTGCAGTTTTTCAGACACCACTCCTTTCCTGGTATGAACAATGGCTATATAAATTCCGCTGTTGATGCTGCTTAAGTTTAAAGTGATGGTGTTGGCAGATAAATTATCAAATGCTTTCAATACCTGTCCGGTCATATTTGCTATCTGAATCATATGGATGTGGTCCACAGCCTTTATGGTAACTTCATCCCCTGCAGGATTGGGATAAAGGGCTAAATTTTTCCGAGGCCTTTTTATACTATCGGCGTGTAAGGCAAATTTAGCATGAAAGTTATGTGATTCGGTGACATCTTCAAATACAAAAAGAGCAGAATCTCCTTCTAAAAGCTCCAAATTATCGGTTTCATCTGTTCCATTAACATATACTCCTTTTATTCGATAAGCTTCATCTGGTTTTATTAAGAACGCTCTATTGCTGCCATTATAAACAGGAATACACCCCGATGGATAAATGTTGCCCTTCATTCCAGCTGATGAATAGATGTTATGAGCTCCCAAGGCAATTCCATCCAGGCTTATGTTATTGAATGTAACCCTCTCCCTGTTATCATCGGTAAGGTTTTCGCCTGCAAAACGGATGCGTACTTTAAATCTCGAATTGTTTGCAACCCCGTCAATACTCCTGAAATCTACTTGATAGTTTTGATAGGCGCCAAATATATCAAACGCATTATTTGTTAAGCCCGAAGTTACCCATTTATCCGTATGCTCATCTATGCTGTAATCCATTATGAGCTGCTCCACTGCGCCTTCATCCTTAACGGCAAATCTTAAAACAATATCGGAAAATCCTGTGGTGGGCAGTTTTAGAATAACCTCATTTTCTTTGTCATGATGAACAAAAGGTTGTCTGATTTGAAGTCCTCGAAGGTTTGCATCCGCATATGGGATGTGATTATTTCCCTCACCACGGTAATTTAAAGGGGTTGGTGCATTTCTTCTTTCCATGGATGCCTTGCGCCAGTTGGTATGATTTTCATCATAGGGATACCCTTCCAGGCAGCTTTTAAACTCGATTTTCCCATAGGGTAGAGCGCTGTAGGATGTATGCAGATATTCAAGCGGTGTGTTGTTGGGCAGGGATGTATCAAAAAGCCAATAATGGATCAAAACAGGTTCGTTCGTTTTTTCAAAGTGGGCTTTCAGAAAAACATCTTCATGATTATCTAAGGTAATAGTGGCAGAGGTGGAGCTTGATGCGCCTTCCCAGTGCGAAAACCGGTATCCGGGATTGGGTATGGCTTCCACTTCAACAGGTATTCCCTGAAAATATGTGCCACTAAAGGGGTATGGAAACTCTGATATGCCCGGAGTCGGAGGGTGAATCTTCAGGGTGTTTATTTTTACATAACCTTTATATTGATTTGATACGTCTGTTTTTATTTCAATGGTATCATCAATGTTAAAATACTCTTTGATGTGTTCATAAATATGAGGATGCCTGTGTTCTGCAAATCTCTTCAATATTCCAATACTTTTATACCAATGATCAACGGAGGGGATGCCTTCAACTGACAACCATCGTTCCACATGTTTGGGGACAGCTGGTTCAATAAGATTTTTAAAATGATCGATCTCCTGCAATATGTGATTTTTAGATAAGTTGGAATTCAGCATATCTGCAAAACTGTTTATGAACATATTACGAACAGTTTGGTTTTGCATCATCCTGGAAAATTCGTAATTCAGGGTTTCTATCCGATAATCTGTTAAAAAGGGTTTTAAGTAATTGGCATCATAAGGCGCATAATGGCTCCATTCAGGACCCCATGCATTGGGTAAACTCATTCCCACATCAAAATCCCACAAAACCCATTGCCATTTATCAAAGTCACTATCGGGTACCCTCCATGTTTTCCAGTGTATGTCCCATCTGCCAAAAAAAACCTCTGCAATCCGAAGATCCAATAAGCTCTGAATATTTATTTTTTGGTTGATAAAATCAAAAAAATCGTCATTACCAGGATCCTCTTCTCCCACATAACTTCTGAAAGTTTCATAATTGTCATTTGTATAGGTCCAGTGGTCTAAAATCTCCACACGATCTCTGTTAATACCCAGGTTTTGCTCCACATAATGATTATCAAACCTTTCTCTTATATTGGTAATTCCCCAATATTCACCATTTATAAATAAGTTGACCGGATGGTAATCTTCGCGAATGGGTGTTCGGTTCATCATTAACTTTGTCATCAGGGCATCACGAAAAAATGTATGTTTGATATCTTGTCCGGAGGTTCTTAGTTTTAGCCTTTTGTGTGTAATATTTCGGCTGTTTTCGAATAAAGGGTATGTCAGAACATTATTTCCATAATCTGATCTGGCATACAATCGTAAACTTCTGTTGGAGTAGATCCTGGAAGTGCCCCCATGTATTCGTATACCCATTAATTGAGAAAACCCGGCATCACCATTTGTATCAAAATAATGAACATGAACAGTTCTTTCCCACTCATCTCCTCTTTGAAAATGATTTCCTGAAAATCTCAAATTTGCCGGATTATAGTTAATCCCCGGCACATATATTCCTTGTTCGTAACCCCAAAAATCATCTTCTGCAACAGCCAAAGAAAGAACCGGCAGGTTTAAATAGGACTGCAAATGATTTCCCACAAAATAAACCCTGGAAAACACTTCCCCTGTAGTATCGGCTTTTTGAACTGCTGCCCTGACAACCGTGGATTTGTCCAGGGTTACCAAGGGGGGGGCAAACTTAATATAGGAATTGGGGATTGTTGATACCTGGTTGTTTTCCTCGCTACGGTCTTTGATGTTTATTGGTGCGTCGTACACAAAGGTTTTCAAGGTTCTCTCCATAAAATCACTCTCGGGCCCGGGCTTATAAATGTATGTTTTACCACCCGTATTTTGGGGAAGGGGTAGGGAGCCATCAACCGTGTATAAGATGGTATCATGAACTGATGAAGAGGATAATGTGAGGTAAAAGGGGGCATTGTAAAAACCACTGTCATGAGAAAATTGTATCTCTGAACTGTGCCCATTTTCTAACGTAAAGTTTACCATTGCAATACAACAGGCACTGCTGTAAAAGGCAGTGAATGCAATTGTTAACAAAACTTTTAATGCGAAAGAAATCATCGTGGTCTGTATTTATTTAGAATAGTTTTACCTGGATAAAAAAACCCTTATACCTGCATACATATTTCTGTGGTAAAGAGCGAAACCTTTTCCCGCATCCAATGTATTTAACCCAAATTCGAAACCAGCTGTAATTTGAATTTTTTCTGATACACTATACCCGGGTCCAAAAATCAATGAATAGTTTAATAAACTTACTCCATCTGAACTGCCTCTTTTATCTCCATCGACTTTGGCTACATGTCTTATAAAAACCGAAATTTGCGGACCGGCATAGAAAAAGATGTCCGGCTTAACAGCATATCTTAAAACAAGAGGAAGATCGGCATAATAAAAAGAGTTAGCTACTTTAAAAGAATAGCCTTGCTGATTTATCTTTTCATTAAATCCTTTTTTTGATACGATCAAGCCTGTTTCAAGGGTTGCATTTGGAAAAAGGTCATAACCACTAATAAAACCCACCTTGTATCCAATGTGGGGATTTGTATTTTCTTTTTGATGTGAACTAACCATTGCCAGGCCTATACCTGAAATAATACCATAATAGAAGCTCCTTTCCTTTCTAATGGTTTCTTTTTTTATATATCCATTCTTCTCATCTGTTAATTCCTGGCTAAATAAGGGGTTAAAACCCCAAAAGCCAGAATTCAACAAAAACAACATAAAAAGCAAAATGCTATTCTTTCCAATCTTTACCATAGCAAAAAACAAAATGTTTAAATAAAACAGATGTTTCATCAAACATGCAGGAAAGTTGAAATGTGAATTTTCAACATGTTTAAGTAATATAGTTGGAGTCTAAATATGATGCATCACCAAATCATTTGATGATTTGCAGTTTTTGGGACACCACTCCTTTTTCAGTATGTACAATTGCTACATAAATACCGCTGTTGATGCTTCTTAAGTCTAAAGTTATGTTGTTGGTTGATATATTGTCGTATGTTTTCAATACCTGTCCGGTCATATTTGCTATCCAAACCCTTTTGATATTGTTCACAGCGTAAATGGTAACCTCATTACCTGCAGGATTGGGATAAACTGCTAAATCATTCTGATGCTTTTTTAAAATATCGGGATGCAATATAAATTCAGCATGGATTTTATGGGAGTTGGTTGTATGTTCAAATAAAAAAACAGCTGAATCTCCTTCAAAAAATGCGAGCTTATCCGTTTTGTCTGTTCCATCTACAAAAACTCCTTTTATTTGATGACCTTCATATGGCTTTATCAAAAACTCCCTGTTGCTGCCATCATAAAGAGGGATATGTCCCAAAGGGTAAATGGTACCATTCTTTCCGGCTGATGAATATATCTTGTGCGCTCCCAATGCAATTCCATCCAGGCTTATATTATTGAATGTAACCCTCTCTCCATTATACTCTGTAAGGTCCTCGCCCGCAAAACGGATGCGTACTTTAAAATCAGAATTGTTTGCAACCTCGTTAATATCAGTAAAATCTATTTGATATTTTTGATAGGCGCCAAATATATCAAACGTATTATTTGATAAGCCCAAAGTTAACCATTTATCCGTATTCTCATCAATGCTGTAATCAACTATCAGCTGCTCCACTGCGCCTTCATCCTTAGCGGCAAATCTTAAAACAATATCGGAAAATCCTGTGGTGGGCAGATTCAGAATTAACTTGTTCTCTTTTTCATGATGAACAAATGGTTGTTTGACCTGGATCCCTCGAATGTTTGCATCCGCATATGGGATGTGATTATTTTCCTCATCACGGTAATTTAATGGGGTTGGTGCATTTCTTCTTTCCATGGATGCCTTTCGCCAGTTGGTATGATTTTCATCATAGGGATACCCTTCCAGGCAGCTTTTAAATTCGATTTTCCCATTGGTTAGAGTGCTGTAAGAAGTATGAATATTTTCAAGCGGTGTATTGTTGGGCAGGGATGTATCAAAAAGCCAATAATGGATCAAAACGGGTTCGTTCGTTTTTTCAAAGTGGGCTTTCATAAAAACATCTTCATCGTTATTTAAAGTAATGGTAGCGGAAGTGGAGCTTGATGAGCCCTCCCAGTGGGAAAACCTGTACCCGGGGCTGGGTATTGCTTCAACTTCAACAGGTATTCCATGAAAATATTTGCCTGTCCAGGGATAAGGACGCTGATCTATACCTGCAGTTGCAGGTTTTATAGCTGTTGTATTGATTTTTATATGACCGTAAAAGGAATGCGATACATCAAGCTGAATATTCACAATATGGCTCAGATCGAAAAAGTCTTTCATGTGTGCACGTTGATAGGCCGGCCTTTTTTGGGAAAAAATACGCATCACCTCCACATTTTCTTTCCACTCTTTCAGATTTTCAGGCCTGCTCCAGCGGTTGATATGTTCCTGTTTTTCTGGATGCAGCAACTGTTGCAGACTATCAATATGGGAGATAATATAGGAGGGAGTAAACAAGGTGTTCATAATGTCGGCAAACCTATTGATAAAATCATTACGAAACGTTTGGCTTTTGAGTAATTCTCTGAAAAGGAATGTGCTCCAATCGGGGTTGGGCCAGTCTTCAAGTCCCTCCTGTGTGGCAAATTCAAGCATATTGCTATTGTAGATGTTTCCCCAGCCTCCAAGCCCGGCATCCGTATCGTAAAGCAACCACCGCCAGCGTCCGTCGTGCCCATAAGGGGCATCAGGCTCATATTGCTCGGTGCGTTTGCGCCAGAAGTCAATGTTGTTAGATGGCCAGTCTACATTCCGGATATAAATGTTGGTTAGCTGATAATCAATATAGTTATCTATATCAATGCGGGTTTTGATGTACTGGTAATTTTGCTCATCATCCATACTGTTGTCCTCTATAAAGGCCAGCGTTTCGTTGTAATGCAGAGCATCGCCTTCCTTACTTTGTGCTTTGCCGGAAAGCAAGTCAATTTCGCCTTCTTCTAAATTGAAGGCACGTTGCAGGTAATGGCGGTCATATCTTTCTCTCAGGTTAAGCACACCCCAGTATTCACCATTAAGCATCAATACAGTAGGCTGGTAGGCCTGCGTATCGAATCTCAGCTCCTGAACCACCGTTTGGATAAGAGCATCTCTAAAGTTGGTTTTCAAACCGTCATCACCTGAGTTTCGCAACATGAGACGGCTAAATTCGCTGTATGGGTAATTGGCAAAAAAAGGATGTGAAAATCTATTTGTGCCATAGGCACTGCGTGCATAAAGCCGGAATGACTTTCTTGGAAAGGCTCTTCCAAAGCCACCATGGATGCGTAAGCCGGCAAGCTGATTGATATTGGCCATGGTTGAATTCGGGTCAAAATATTCGAAATTGACCGGTACCTCCCATTCTCTGCCCCTGCGATGATAGTTGCCCGGTACTCCATTATGGATTTCAGCTACCGGATTATCCAAACGCCATTGATCGAAATCTACTCCGGCAACATAAATTCCTTTATCATAGTCAAACAAAGCATCTTCTTGAACGCTAATCGAAATAACCGGCAACGAATACCTACTTCTTTCTTCAGGATTAATAAAGTAGGAGTTGGTATTTATACTGCTGGGTAAGTTCCCCTCTTTAGTGGCAATTGCTCTTACAACAGTACCCTTAAAAACAGTTCGTTTAGGAAAATAATACGGATTTAAATGCCAGGTTGTAGATATTTGATTTATTTTATCTTGTTTCTGGGATCTGTCTTTTATTAATATGGGGTTTGAAAACAGTTTTGATTTATAACTATATTCACGAAATTTATCTGGAAACATCCAGGGGTATTCCGCATAATGATTTTTGTATGTATAGCTTGTACCCTGCAAATTGTTCTCACATGGTATTGAACCATCAAGGGTATAAA
>SLQX01000180.1 GCA_007131245.1 Bacteroidales bacterium | reverse complement strand
GCGCATGAATGACGATGACGACGACAATGATGTTCCCTTCTAGAACCATCTGGCAACCGTTAAGAACTCATTAATTTTCACCCTTCATGGAATTTTCAAATATTGCCTGCGGCCAGGGATGGCTGGTGCCGTATTATACCCATGAATTAAAAACCGGGCTCCGGATCGCTGCAAACACTCTTTTGTTTTTTTTAAAACCCAATCCCTCCGGCATGTGGTTTTTTTTAAGTAATTTAGTTGGTTAGATTAGCGTTATTTATCCAAAAAACCTTATCCCATGCAACACCTAAAAAGAGGTATCCTCCTGCTTTTCTTCCTGGTTCTGATCTCCTCCGGTCTGCGGGCAGCACACATACTCATTCCTATGGATGACAGCCAGAACAACCACCTGAAAGCCTATGGTATTGCTTATTATGTGCTTACTTACGATGTGGAGGTTAGCTGGTTGCTCAATTACCGTGGTGGAAGTTTTATGTTTCAACATCACAGCAAATTTGAGGATGAGCTCAATATAAGGGGAGTATCTTACCAGGTTATTGCCGATGTTCAGGCCAATGCTATCATCAATGAAATTGCCCATCCCGACGTTAATCAAGAAGAGATTGTTTTGCACAAAGTACCCAAAATTGCAGTGTATACCCCACCCCACAGTCTGCCTTGGGATGATGCGGTTACCCTGGCACTTACCTATGCAGAAATTCCTTATGATGAAGTGTATGATGAAGAGGTTTTGTCCGGGGCACTTCCCCTATACGATTGGCTGCATGTGCATCATGAAGACTTCACGGGCCAATATGGCAAATTCTGGGCGGCTTACCGCAACACCTCATGGTATCAGCGCGATGTGGAGCTGGCAGAGGAGCTTTCCCGAAAGCTTGGCTTTGATTATGTCCCCGACCTGAAGCTCACTGTAGCCCAAAATATTCAGCAGTTTGTGGCTGGAGGAGGCTATATGTTTGCTATGTGCTCCGCCCCTGAAAGCATGGATATTGCCCTGGCCGCTGCAGGAGTTGATATTGTGCACGAGGTGTTTGACGGAAGACCTATGGACCCCAACGCCCAGGAAAAGCTGGACTATTCCAATACATTTGCATTTCATAACTTCCAAATCGTTACCAACCCCTATGAATATGCAAAATCGGATATTGATGTCCCCAAAACCGGTCGCAATCAAAGTACCGATTTTTTCAGCCTTTTTGAGTTTTCAGCCAAATGGGACCCTGTGCCCACCATGCTCACCCAAAACCATGAGTCACTTATCAAAGGTTTTATGGGGCAAACCACTGCTTTCAAGCGTCATCTTGTCAAGCCCACAGTCACCATTTTGGGAGAAAACAAATCCAAAAACGAAGTACGCTACATCCACGGATCATTGGGTAACGGAACCTTCACCTTTTTTGGCGGTCACGACCCCGAAGACTACCGACACTTTGTGGGTGATCCCCCCACTGACCTCAATCTCTTCCCCAATTCGCCCGGCTACAGGCTTATCCTCAACAATGTGCTTTTCCCTGCTGCCAGAAAAGAAAAGCAAAAAACCTGAGGACTCCCCACCACCAGAGCCGTAAAGATTCCTATTGCGACTGCCCATGAAATACAGTTAAGGAAGAAGGTTCAAGTAAGGCTAACCACTATATACAGAAAAAGGTACGGTTGTCCGTACCTTTTCTGCAATATGTCCAGTAATATGACGAGTATCTGCTGATAAATCAAAGCAGATCAACACTACGCTTAACAAAGGCCGTGAGTTTCTCTCCTTTGAGCATATTCTTGGCCAACAAAGCCAAATCGATCATCTGGCTGACAATCTTCCCCTGGCTTGATTCATCTTCTTGTTCTAAAACATTGGCAACCAGCGGATGATTGGCATTGACCACCAAATTATAAGAATCAGGCATATTGCCCATATAGCTCATTCCACCCAGGGCCGACATATCTTTCATACGGCGCATAAATTCAGGCTGGGTAATAATCATGGGCTGGTCACTTTCGCTGAGATTTTCAAAGCTCACCTGGTAAGATTTGTCTTCCAGTTGCTTCTCTACCAACTCCTTAAGCTTGTCCTTTTGCTCATCTGTAAGTTTGGATGGCAGCTCCTCTTCTTTTTTGATAAGCTTTTCGGTAACATCGGCATCAACCCTTACAAAGCTTGTATCTTCAAGCGTAGTTTCCAGCATATTGATGAAGTGGCTGTCGATGGGTGTTTCCATCAGCAATACATCATACCCTCTTTCTTTGGCCGACTCAATAAAACTGTGCTGTTCTTCTTTGTTGGTGGTATAAATGTGAACAAGTTTCTTATCCTTGTCGGTCTGGCTATTTTTGATATGGGTTTTGTATTCATCAAATGTGAAGAATTTTCCATCAACGTTTTTGAGCAGACAGTATTTACGGGCTCTTTCCTTAAACTTCTCATCGGAAATCATTCCATACTGGATGAAAATCTTGATGTCATCCCACTTTTTCTCAAAGTCTTCGCGGTTGTTTTTAAACAACTCTTCCAGCTTATCTGACACTTTTTTAGTAATGTGCCCACTGATCTTTTTCACATTGCTGTCGCTTTGCAAGAAACTGCGCGAAACATTTAGAGGAATATCAGGTGAATCGAGTACACCATGAAGCAATGTCAAAAAGTCAGGAACAATACCCTCCACTGAATCGGTTACAAAAACCTGGTTAGAGTAAAGCTGGATTTTATCTTTTTGCACCTCAAAGTTTTGTTTCACTTTGGGGAAGTAAAGAATACCCGTAAGGTTGAATGGGTAATCCACATTCAGGTGGATATTAAACAGGGGTTCTTCGAAAGTGGTTGGATATAACTCCCTGTAAAAGCTTTTATAGTCCTCTTCTGAAAGATCGGTGGGCCTTTGAGTCCAGGCAGGCTTGGTATTGTTGATTACCCTGGGCTTTTCGATGGTTACATCTTTTTCCTCACCTTTTTCATCCTTTTCTTTTTTGGTCTCTTTCTCGGTACCAAAGATAATCTCTACGGGCAGGAACTTACAATACTTGTTTAACAAAGAAAGCACCCTGGATTCTTCCAAAAACTCTTCGGAGTCATCTGCAATATGCAACACCACATCCGTGCCCCTTTCGGTTTTTTCAGCATCTCCAATGGAAAACTCAGGGTTTCCTTCACACTCCCATTTCACAGGCTGTGCGTCATCTTTCCACGAACGGGTAAAGATCTCTACCTTCTTAGCCACCATAAAAGAAGAATAAAAACCCAGCCCGAAATGACCAATAATGCCATTGTCTTCTCCGGCAGATTTGGCCTTTTCTATCCACTCTTCTGCACTGGAAAAAGCAATTTGGTTGATGTATTTCTCAATTTCTTCGGCCGTCATCCCGATACCTTTATCACTTACAGTTAGCGTTTTGGCTTTGGGATCAAGTTTTATTTCGATGTGGGTATCCCCCATCTCCCCTTTAAAATCGCCCATCGAGGCAAGGGTTTTAAGTTTCTGGGTGGCATCTACTGCATTGGAAACCAATTCACGAAGAAATATCTCGTGATCGGAATACAGGAACTTTTTAATGATAGGAAAAATATTCTCCGTCTGGACATTAATTTTACCTTTTCGCATGGTTATCAACGGTTTATTAATTCAACTTACGTATAATCGGGCAATGACGGGCAAAGGATGTGCCATCATCCAACTACTGCCAATTTGACCGTAAAGACATCAACACCTCTCTGTTCAATAAAAGGGGGCCTTGTAAAAAGCCACCATGCATAGAAAAGGTAATCTTTTCTTATTTTACACCCTAACGATAAATACACTTCAACATACCAACTGCAGTTTTTTATCCGGGAAGAATTTTGTAATTTTAATCAAGATTCAATAAAAACAAACCACTGGCCAATGACTTTTTCCAATCAATTCACTTCTTTCGCCTTCGGATTGATTCTGTTGCTTATGATGGGTACCCTGGGGGGGTGCCGACAATCAGTACAAGAAAAACCGCAGGAAACAAAAACCACACAAACACCACAAACGGGCATTCCCTCCGTGAACAAATACTTCCATGAGGAGCCACAGGGGCCCCAGGAAGATGAAGAGATAACAGTAATAGAGCACTACGGTCAGATGGTGTTAATCCCACAGGGCACTTTCTCCATGGGCGCCAGGGAAACACGGTTTGCCCGTGGCGATGAGTTTCCTGTTAACCAGGTCACAGTTGACAGTTTTTATATGGATATACATCCCGTCACCAATGCGCAGTTCATGGAGTTTGTGGAAGCTACAGGCTACAAAACCACTGCCGAGCAGTCACCCGACTGGGAAGTACTCCAACAGCACCTACTGACCGATACAACCACTCCCCATGACTCCCTGCTTGTCCCTGCATCCCTGGTTTTTATCCCACCCAAAGGTCAGGCATCCATGGGGGCATATGAAAGCTGGTGGGAGTGGGTGCCCGGAGCAAACTGGCGACATCCTGCAGGGCCGGGCAGCAGCATAAAAAACAGGGACAACTACCCGGTTGTACACATATCATGGTTCGATGCCCAGGCATATGCCCGGTGGGTGGGCAAACGGCTACCCACCGAAGCCGAATGGGAATATGCCGCAAGAGGGGGAAATGATAATTACATCTACCCCTGGGGCAATGAAAGGGTCTCTGCTGAAAAAGCCAACTACTGGCAAGGTGAATTCCCCAATTATGACTCCGGTGAAGATGGATTCAAAGGGCTTGCCCCGGTGGGCTCCTTTGCTTCAAACGATTTTGGACTTTATGATATGGCCGGTAATGTTTGGGAGTGGACAGCCGACTGGTATCATGCGGATTATTACCTGCTGATGGCATCGGGAAGCAGAACGAAAAACCCCAGAGGACCTGCCAGCTCCTATGACCCCCTTAAACCCGAGATACCCCAGAAAAGCATCAGGGGAGGGTCGTTTTTGTGTAATGACTCCTATTCTGCAGGATACCGTGCATCAGCTCGTATGAAAACATCCCCCAACTTTGGCATGCAACACCTGGGTTTCAGACTTGTCAAAGATTTATAATTTACAAAAACTTTCTCATACCTTCACCGGTTAATGCATTTACGTTGAAAGGGAATTTGTTAGTGCTAACAACCCCTTTCACAATGGAAGAAAATCCGAACCGGATACTTTCCAAACCTTTACCATCAGGGGTAATCCACAAAAAGAATAAAACAAATAACGGATAACACCATCAATCAGCTTTCACACAGTCGAAAACTCTGATTGAATATTTCCTGACAAATCCTTTAATAGCCCAATCGTCCTGTTTAGTTCTGGATGACCACTTTATGGATGAAAATTTCATCCCCGGTAAATACCCGGAGAAAATAAATCCCATTAGTAAATAGATTCACAGGTAGCCGGGTTTGCTCTCCCGGCGATGAACGGCTATAAAGAACCGCGCCTGAAATATCCAGGAATTCAACTTTTTCCATATCCACAACAGACTCCACGTGGATAACATCCCGGGCTGGATTGGGGTACACCTTTATGCGCTGTGAAAGTAGCTCGTGAACACCCACACCTTTATCTATCTCCACAAAATAGGTGTTTTCTACCAACCCACTCTCCGATGTAACGGTAAACATGACAGGCTCGCTGAAGTCCATGGGTTCGTATTGTTGATCAGGCCCTGGTGAAGGTTCTATTTCAGCAAACTCAGATATGCCAATAACAGGAGTAAGAGAACTGATATCTACTTCCCCCTCCAGAGTGAAAACCACATTATGCTGTACCTGGTCTATAACCAGGGAGGCAATATCTGCATCCAGGAAATCAAAAGAAGTAATCAGGGCATCATCGGAGGGCATATCACCAACCTGTATTTCATCCAACCTGATTTGCGCCCTGGGACCGCTGTTTCCGGCCACATGATGGTACCGCCACAGCAACTGCACATAGGGCTCATCCATAGCCTCAGCAGGAAGTTTTATCGCCCGGTTTGGCATCACAAAGTTGTTAACCCCGGAAATGATTTGCGAAACCTGCCCATTGTGCACCACATCGCGGAAGGGACCATGAGTTCCAACCCTGTATTGCAAACGCAGGGCATAGGTTCTTTCATTGGCCTGCAACGTAGCGCCTGTCCACCGGAGTCTCACATCATCCATGTTCATAGTGTTTATGGCCACCATGGCTGCCCCCAGGTCTCTTTCCTGTCCGGTGTTGATAAAAGAGATACCATCTTCCCCCAACCCATTGATACGAGAACGGCCCGTATTGTTATAGGGGAAACCAAGGGTTTCATGATCGTCCAGATGATAATCATCATGCTCAATATGATAAGGATAAAGCAACGAGGTATTGAGTTGTGGATCATCCACATCCGACTGAAGGAAAAGCATGTTTTCGGGGTAAGTGAGTTCGGGATGTCCTTCATCCCATTCCGTAAAAGTGAAGGTCCCATGGCTTAACACGTGTGCCTCGGGGTATACCAGAACGCGGAAAGACTTTGAAACGGCGGGATTGATACCATCATTTGCTGTAAGGGTAATTTTGGCATCACCACGTCTGTTCGGATACAAATCCAGCAAACTACCGTCAAAGTGGGCCTCCACAAAACCGGGTCTGGAGCTGACTGCTGTGAATGTGAGGGGCATACTTTGGGGACTGTGGAACACCTCCTCCAGATTCACGGTTATGGGGTTTCCGTTTTCAATTCCTTTTTTCAGCGATAATGGCGAGACCACCTGCGGCGGATAAATAATTTCATCCATGGGAATACCATGCAGACTGATATTATTAAAACTAACCCTGCCACCCAGGTCTGCAGCCATATCCGGCCCATCAAACCTTAGTCTGATTTTAAACAGGCCATTATCATTCACCCCGGCAATACCCGAAAAATCCAGTTCAAAAATCTGATATTCAGCTGAAAGGGCCAGAACACTAGAATCAAGGCCTGTGGTATGCCACTCCCCATCATTTTCCTCCACTGCATAATCTACCATCAGCTCATCGGCTGCATTTTCATCTTTGGCTGCAAAGCGAAACACTATATCGCTGTATCCATTGGTGGGGAGATGGAAAATCAAAGTGTTTTCCCCGTTGTGGCCTACAAAGGGTTGTTTCACCTGCAACCCCCTCATTTCGGTCATTTCGTAAGTAACGTTATCATTGGCTTCCGGATGGTAATTGATTTGGGTTGGAGCATTCCGCCTTTCCATGGAAGCTTTTCTCCATAGCTCATGCCCCGGATAAAAGGGATATCCATGGAGTGCTGAAGAAAAAGAAACCCTGGC
>SLQX01000229.1 GCA_007131245.1 Bacteroidales bacterium | reverse complement strand
TCAAAAAGTTGAAAATGGGCAGGATATTCATACTCCACCCCTCTCCTTCGATAGTTTGCAGGGGAGTTACCTGAAGCATATTCGTCAGGATTTTCGTCCCTCCAGCTGTCGAAGTCAGCTCCTGCAACATAAATCCCTTTATGATAACCATATAGCATATCTGCATTTATGGTAATAGATGTAATGGACAAATCATAGGATCCGGAAGGCTCATGAAAAAATGTTTCAGTTGCTACAGGGCTTGATAAAGCCCCCTCACGCCAGGCAACTGCACGTACCACTGTTGCCTTGTTAACCGGGCTGCCTGGAAAATAGGTGGGTTCATGTTCCCAGGTGCTGGATTTATGAGTGTTCCTGTCAGGTTGCGAAGCAATGTTTTGAACATCAATAGGTTCACCATATTCAAAGGTTTGGAGGGTGTCGACCAAAAGCGTTCCATCCTGCTGCCCGGGGTTTTGAACATACTGGTTTTTAAAGGGAAACTCCGTCCCTTCAAGGTTTGCCTTTGAAGGGCCTGAGCCATCCAGGGTATAGAAAATGGTAACATCAGGATCGGGATGCGAAAGAACCAACTGAAAATCGTCGGAGTACAAAGTGCTTGTGTGAGAAAAAACCGGGGGTTCAAGTACCTGTTCATAAGGCTGGGTTATGTTGGCCTCCCCTGGGGTGGCCACATCAAAATAATACCAGTCCATTCCTCCATCGGGTTTTCTACCATAAGAAACATCCGTGGGCACACTGGTGGCAGGCACAAGGTCCACCCAGTTACCGCCAGAATTAGCAAGTATCAACTCCTCGCCATCAGAGCTAATGCTAAAATTTGTATGCAAAGTACTGTCTTTCCTGTCCTTGCCTGAAGCCCAAACCAGTAAAAAATCACCGGGTCCAATAACCGTATCGGGAAAAACCCATCTTTGCGGGTTGCCAAAGTCGTCGGATAGTGTCCAGCCCGAAAGGTTTACTTCCTCCTCTCCGTAATTATACAGCTCTATCCAATCCTCAAAGTCACCGTCTTCATCACTCAGGGTTTGAAAATTGGAAGCCATAAACTCATTGATCAAAACAGTCTGCCCGGAAACCCTTCCTGCAAAAAGCACAAAAAACACAAACCCCAATAGTAATACTCTTTTATTCATTGTTGCGGTGTAATAGTGAAATAAAAACCTGACAAAAACAATTAGTCTGTCGGTTCACCGGTTTTGACAATTTTTCTTCGTATCCAAAAGCCTTCTCCTGAAATCTTAACCACATAAACGCCAGCGGCGAACTCTGCCAGGTTGATATCGGTTTGCCGCGCTCTGACCTTATGACGCTTTATCAACGTCCCTTTAAGGTCAAATATTTCAATGCGTTGAAACTGTTTAGAAGAAGAAATCGTTAAATTATTTTTTACAGGATTGGGAAACAACAGGATTGAATCGGAGTTTCCCCCACCGTTATCCAGTTTAAACGAAGCATGGACATGTTGGTTTCTGTCAGGGTTTTCAAGGGTAATCAACCCCTTTCCGTCTCCCAGGGGCTGCACCTGTTCCAAAAAGCTTCTGCCGTCTACCTTTACATCTTCAATAACATGATTCTTCAACGGTGTCAGCAGAAAGGTTTGTTTGGCACAGCCGGACAGGGTGATATTGCCCGGGGGTTCGATTTTACCGGTAGATGTACTTGTAGCTCTGATCGTATGTGCCATGCACACAACCCCGTGAAGACTAAAGTTATTAAACGTTGCCCTGGAGATACTCCTGCCTGCACCCTCTTGATGGTTTGAAACAAAAGATATTCTTAGCCTGAACCCGTCGTTTTTGTTTCTGACTTCTTCAATTTGTCCCAGATCGACTTCAAAAAGCTGAAAGCCCTGTGTCAGGTTCAGCTCCCTGGGGTATAATCCTTTTTGGCTCCAGTGGCTGCTGCTGTCTAAGGCATAATCCAACACCAGCTTGCTGTCGGCACCTTCATCTTTTGCTGCAAAGCGAAAGAGCAAGTCTTTGACTCCTTTGGTGGGCAAATGAAAAATTATGGAAGATCTATTTTCATCATAACGAAAGGGTGTTCGCACCTGCAACCCCCGCATTTCAGCATTTTCATAACTTACAGAATCATTGGCATGAGGATAATAATTGAGGGGTGTTGGATTGTTTCTTCGCTCCATTGAACCTTGTCGCCAGTAAGGGTGCCCCTGCTGGTAAGGATATTCGGGGTAGCACGATTCATATTTCAGCAGAAAGGAGTCAGCCACTGCATAGCGTGGTTCAACTTTTGAAAGGGGCGTATCGTTGGGCAGGGAATCATCAAACAACCAGTATGCCAATAAGGTCTCTTCACCGGTGGCGGTAAAGTGTGCTTTGACATTGATAGCCCCGGAGGGGGTTATGGTAATCACGCTATCTGTACCCTCAAAATCACCTTCCCAGTGGCTGAAAGTATAACCGGGTGAAGGCAGCGCTTTGATCGTAATGGGTATCCCTTTAAAATACAATCCATGCCAGGGGTAAATATCATCCGAGACTCCATCAAGGTCGGAATCCACGTTGATGGAGTTGATTTTTACACTGCCATGGTAAGGGTGCGAAACATCCAGCGTTACCCGGGAAACCTTTTCAATACCAAACATCTCTTTGATATGCTTGCGCTGATAGGCCGGTCGATTTCCAGCAAAGCCCCTTAACACATCCAGGTGCTGCTCCCAGCTTTGAAGATCCTCCCAGGGAGCCCAGCGCATGAAATGCTCTTCCATTTCGGGTAACAGCTTGTCTCTGAACGAACCTAACACATCCAATACATGATCCGTTCTGAAAGTAGAATTCATCAAATCGGCAAAGCGATTGATAAAGGCAATACGAAAGGATTCATTCTCTAAAAAGCTTCTCAGCAAAAAAGTAGACCAGGGGGGATTGGGCCAATGCTCTCCGTCTTCTTCAGTGGCAAAGGCCAGGGTATTATGCTTATACTGTTGTTCACCCATTATCAGCCCAAAAGCAAAATCGGTATCATACAGCAACCAACGCCATCTCCCATCATGACCCAAAGGTGCATTCTCCACAAACGAATCGGTGCGAAGCCTCCAGAAATCAATATTATTGCCCGGCCAGTCGGTATTGGCAATAAAAATATTGGCAACCTGGTAATCGATGAAATTTTCCACATCGATTTGTGTTTTGATGTGTGAAAAATGGATGGAATCGGCAAGACCATAGGTTTCTATGTAGTTTAGTGTCTGCAGATAGTGTTGGTTATCTCCCTCTTTGGCGGTATGCCGGTAAGTTAACAAGTCAATGTTTTCGGGGTCAACACCAAAAACACGCTCCAGGTAATGCTTGTCATATCTTTCTCTGAAATTCTGTATTCCCCAGTACTCGCCATTTATAAAAACCACCACCGGAGCATAAGCCTGTGTTTCAAAGTTTAGGTTGTGCACAAGGTTTTGGATAAAAGCATCTCTGAACATGGTTCTTGAGGTACGGTGGGGCTGCCATAGCTGTGTGGTGAAATCCTGTCCCGAATTTCTTAGCAACAAGCGATTAAACCCTGTCAGAGACTTGTCTTCAAAAAAGGGGTAATGAAAGCGGGATGGCCCATAGGCATTTCTTGCATAAAGCCTCAGCGATTTCATGGGAAACGATCTTGTTCCTCCCCCATGTATGCGTACACCCATGTCCTGATTAAGCGCAGCATTTTCTTCCCCTTCGGGGAAATACGTCATGTTTGCAGGGTGTTCCCAGGCTATGCCTCTTCTGTGAAAATTGCCTTCATAGGGCCAGCTGAAGGCCGACCCGGGATTTTCGTCACGCCATTTATCTGCATATTTCCCGGGGGTGTATATCCCTTCTTCATAGTCGAAAAAAGCAGCTTCTGAAAGAGAGAAAGAAACCACAGGGAGGGTATAACGGTCACGCCCCCGGGGGTGTACAAAATAGGTGTGGCTCACAACTTGCGAAGGAAGGTATCCGTCTTTCAATGCCTTTGCCCTGACAACAACAGCTTTTGAAACCGGGCATTCGGGAATATAATCGGGTGCATGTACAGTAGAGGTAAACCGGGTGAGATGATCGGGTTGCTGGGATGGGTCAGATACCCAGATGCCTTGCTCATAAGGGTATGATGTTATCGTTCCCTCAAGAAACTCCCCCAAATCATCATCAGGGTAAAAGGCATATTGGTTTTTATACAGGTAATGGCTACCCTGCAAGTTTTCAACATCAGGCCAGGAGCCATCCAGCGTATAGATTAGCTGGGCCTTTGTATCGGGATGTACCAGTTCAAGATGAAAAGAATCGGTAAAGAACCCTGACGGCTCAGAAAACACCGGAGGGGAGGTAATCCCTGAGAAATTCTCCGTTGTATTGGGTAGTCCCGGGGTGGGATCATCAAAATAAAACCAATCTTCGCCCCCATCGGGCTTGCGCCCATAGGAAATATCGGTAGGGACAGAGGTGGCAGGCACCAAATCCACCCAACTGCCGGCAGTATCGGAAAGTATCAGTTCCTCACCTTGCGAGCTGATTTTAAAGTTGGTGTGCAATGAGCTGTCTTGCCTGTCTTTGCCCGAGGCCCACACCAGCAAAAATTCACCCGGCTCCAGCAGGGTATCGGGAAAAACCCATCTCCCGGGGTTGGCAAAGTCATCGGAAAGCGCCCATCCAGAGATATCAACCGGCTCCTCTCCATAGTTATAAAGCTCAATCCAGTCTTCTGTATCTCCATCTTCATCTTCAATGGTTTTGCCATTGGAAGCCATAAACTCATTGATAACAACCGTTTGGCTCACAGCAAATGACACAGGCCATGCAATGAGCTGCATGCAAAGCACAAATAATAAAGAAAGGTTACCGGTGATGTTCACAGATTTATGAAAGTTTTTGGTTGGCTAAACCGCAACTGCCCCCGGGAAAGTTTTTCGTCCATCCTGCAAAATTACACATTTTATTTTGCCTGAAAATGGAAGTATGAAACCCAATTGAATCGTATCTCCCCCTCGTGCCTTCTTTATGCCATGTCAACCCCGTCAAGCCATAAAAAACCCCGGATGATATGCGTTGCAAATACGCTTTTTCTCACCCGGGGTTTAAACTGTTTCAACCTTGTCCACCTATCGTAGAATGTTTAATTTTCGCATATACGTATCATGGGAGGTTTCTAGTATTACAAGATATAACCCCTGGGGCAAATGGGCCACATCCCAACGATTTTGGCCGGGGTGTACCTTTTGCCGCATCACCTCTTTACCGGTTAAATCGGTTACAATCATTACGCCCGGCTCTTGCCGGGTTATCTCCATTATAAAGTAGCTAACTGCCGGATTGGGATACAACCTAAGCTCATCGGAAGCTTCCTGTTCTACATTCAACGAACCCTCCAACATCACTTCCACTTCCAGGTCTTCATCCGTTATTTCCACCTGGCCACTGGCCTGCGGAAAGTTTTCCCGGCTGACCCAATAATCATAAACCCCGGAGAGCATATCTTCAAAAACATAATGACCCGGTTCGTGTTCAACCCCGTCCAGCGTGATAAGAGCATCTTCCACCGGGTTTTCCTGCTCATCAACGATCACAAAACTGAGGGTATAGGTTTCCGGCTCTGCAATATCTACATCAACCGTATACTCCTGCTGATCGCCATGGGGAGTAGAAAGGGTATAAACCACCTCCTGGGTAAAATCCATGGGCTCATCCAGGGCAGGCTCTGTTGATACACCCAGGGGCACAACTATCCCGGGCACCAGGCTGCTTACATCACTTCCATAAGGTACTTCCAGTTCAACAGTAAAGCTGTCTTCATCAATGATCCCCTGGATGTTTTCTTCCCATAAGGGGGATTGATCAGCAGGAAAAACAAAAGAAAGCAAAACGGGATGCAGCTCCATAACCGGCTCGTAGGTGACCAAGCCCAGTGATGGGTCGTCAGGGGCGTGCACAATAACGTTTTCGGCGTCTGCCGGGTCATTGTCTCCCCAGTAATTGCCCATGGCATAGATATCGTTGGGGGTGTTATTGTACAAGGCATATTCAATGCCTGAGTTTTCATTGTCGAAAATCACATTGCCACCCGGGTCTTCTTCGGTTCCCAGGTCGGGCAGGGCAGCACTTTGGATGGTAATTCCCCACAAGTTTCCTGAAATAAGGTTGTCACGTACCACGGCATAGTTATCCGTATCTCCGAAGAAATTAAGACCGCTGCCACCCTGCATGGGCTCTCCCTGTATGTTGTTATCTATTAACACATTGCCAGTCACCACAGTGCTCATATTGTTGCCTGTTTGGGCATAACCATAGCGGTTGCCCACAACCACATTGTCACTGATAACAGCAAGGGTATTCCCCGTAGAAAAAAGGTTGCTCACGGCAATTCCACCAGCCATCTCATACATTCCTTCGATATAGTTCCCAACGATATAAAGCGTGTCTGTGGCGCCGGGTCCCAGGTTGATTTGGGGCCGGTTGCTGTTTTCGGTACTGTTGTGAATAAAGGTATTGTTATAAATGCGGGGTGAACCCGTAACGCTGGCACCGGAAGCAATCGCCGCCCGTGAGTTCTCAATAAAAGTACAGTTTCGGATGATGGGGCTTGCGTTGCTGTAGTTAATGGCCCCCGACACATTGGCGTGTCCGTTATTTCGTATAACACAACTGTCAAACAAAACCTCGGAGCCGATAAGCTGAATGCCCCCGCCATACTTTACCACCGTATTGCGAAACTCGGAGGAATCGGCATCTTCAAAACGAAATCCCCTGAAATGGCCGGCAGCAGAAGTGGTGTCCTGGGCAGTAAAAACAACCTGCCCATCATCGGGAGCAGAAAAAAAGGCTCCCATGATATTGATTCTTTTGTCAGCAGCAGTGCGTATAACAGCTGCCTCCCCGATCCTAAAGGTGTCGGTGGGGGAAATGGTTAAATCATCATGAATATAATACACTCCATCCTCATGGGTAACGACCCCCTGGGATAAGTCAACCAGGCTTTCCGGCGAAATCACCAGGTTATCACCAGGTGTGACGTATTGGCTGTGCGCATGATGCCCCAGAATAATGCTTGTAAGAAAAAGGGTAAAAAATGTTCTGTACATAACTAAAAGGTTTGGTTTCTATTTTGTTTTTGCAGAATAAAGTTACAGGAAATAAAACAAACATGCCCTATGATAATTTCTTCGTAGGGTATAAAACCCAACATACCCCGGCTGAATCAGCCGGGGTATGCATAAATGAAAGCTAAAAATGTTTTATCGCAACTCCAGGACCATGGCTGTATTGGCAGGCAGGGTCCATGTTTGATGCAGGTCAAAAGTGTTTC
>SLQX01000194.1 GCA_007131245.1 Bacteroidales bacterium | reverse complement strand
TACCGGCAACAAATTTGAATTCAGAGCGGTGGGATCTTCAGCTAATTGTGGACCTTCAGTCATCATCCTCAACACGATACTGGCCGATCAGTTGAAAAAATTTAAAACAACCCTTCACAAAGCTCTCGACAAAGGAGAAGATAAAGATGAAGCTATTTTTAAAATATTGCGCAATTATATTACAGCGTCATGGCCAATTTTATTTGAGGGAAATGGATACAGCCAGGAGTGGATTAAAGAGGCAGCAAAACGGGGCCTCTCCAATTTGCCATATACACCACAGGCTTTGAGCGCTTTTGTCACTGACAAAACCAAAAAACTTTTTGCCGACAGCGGTATTTTTACACACAAAGAGCTGGAAGCCAGGTGGGAAATCAGACATGAAAACTATGCCAAAGTTATCCAAATCGAATCAAGGGTAATGGGTGATCTTGCCGGCAACCATATCATTCCAACATCCATTAGATATCAGAACATCCTGGTAGAAAATGTGAAAGGTCTTAAGGAGATCCTTTCCGAGGCACAGTTTACAAAACAAGCTGAGTTACAGATTTACATCATCGGAAAGATTTCAGAACACATCACACAAATCAGAACCTACGTTAAACAGATGATTGAAAAGCGAAAAGAAGCCAATACGATTGGTAAAGCTGACCAACGCTCGCTATTCTACTGTGATGAAGTTATGCCCTTTATTGATAAAATCCGCTATCATGCTGACAAGCTTGAGCTTTTGATTGATGATGAAATGTGGACACTGCCCAAGTACAGGGAAATGCTATTTATCAAGTAAGTCCAACTTAGCACAAACATTTTTTAACGTAAATGACTGCCTGGGGAGTCTCACGTGTTATCGCTCAAAACTATATATCAACCCAATACCAAAGTTTTGCTTTAACTGCGTGGTGGGCCCCAGGTACTCCTGGCCCTGATCATCGGTTTTTTCAATTTTGATTGCATCGTCATAAAGCAAGTGCATCCCAATGGTAGCGGTTAAAAATGAATTGATCTTAAAGTCTATATCAAAGGTCCAGTCTACATCAGAATTTTTTCGATTGCTGGCCTCCGGATCGGTATAGCTGTTAAACAAAATCAACCGGGACTTTACATCTACATTGGTCACAACCTCTTTCTCGAACTCAAGCCGGAGCAGGGCTCCAAATTCGGGTTTAAACTTATCTCCTTCATCAACACCAAAAACTCCTTTTTCAGACAATTCATCATCCAGCACAAAAGTAGCTTTTCCTGAGGCAGGAGAAAAAAATATGGATAAATAATCAAATGGCTTGTAGTCTAAACCCAGCGACAGAGTAAGAAAACCAGGAGCCATAAAACGGGATACCACAACACTGTCATTTGGGTAATTATACCCTCTATCAAACTGCGTCTGAAAATTCAGGACAGAAGAATAACTCACCCGGGAAGAGGCCTTTCTGCCATACTTTGAAAACAGTTCAATACGGTCGGTATTTTTCCGCATGGGGTTATCTTCTATTTTGATAACACCGTAGCTCATATCTACACTGTTTTCCCAACTTACGTTTTCTTGGTTGTAATCAGCACTAAAGCGGATTCGGGAATTGGACGAAAAAGAATTTTCACCCCCCGCAGCCCAGTTGGTAAAGGTTAGTTGGTTGAGATTCTGCTGGGCAGACCCTTTCATTACCCAGTTTTTCTCTTCCTCTTCTGTTTCCTGGCCTTCGCTATTTTGAGCAAATAAACATGGAGCAGCCATCATCAAAATCAGTAAAATAGCATAATTCTTTTTCATAAAAATAGATTTTTAAAAATGATCGAATATAATGTAGCAAACGAATAAAAATGCCAGTCAAAACAACTGGCTGGCATGTTCATGTAGCTTGATAAAACAATTACTGCTTCTCAACAACCAACAATCCTGACATGCTTATAGGAGAACATTGCAATCATCAATCAGCCTTGTACATGTTAATAGATTTCAAACAATAGGAAGGCCCAAAATGTTGATTTATTTGAAAAACATGTGTAACAACTACAAATGTAAGCATTAAACCCAATGAAGCACAACTTTTTCAATACAAGCAAAATCATTAAAAACAGAGCATGCGTATTTATAAATACGTAATCTAAAATAATAATCCTTATGAAAGCAGTTATTTTTGAAGGCCCGGATCAACCCGCCATGGTTAGAGAAGTAAAGCAGCCGATTCCCGGCGCAAAAGAAGTGTTAATACGCATAATTGCCGCATCCCTGAACAGAAGAGACTTTTGGATAAAAAAGGGGATATACGCCGGAGCAGAGTTTCCATGCATAGCAGGAAGTGATGGCTCAGGCACTGTAGAAGCAGTGGGGCCCGAAGCTGACTCCGGACTGCTTAATAAAAAAGTAGTTATTAATCCCAGCCTGAACTGGGGCAACAACCCCCTATACCACCAGCCCGAGTTCCATATACTTGGCCTGCCCAGGCAGGGAACCTTGGCCCAATATATTAGTGTACCCCAGGAAAGTATATGGGAGAAGCCCATTGAGTATACTTTTGAACAAGCAGCTGCCCTGCCACTGGCAGGGCTTACGGCATACAGAGCAATGTTTACAAGAGGTCAGCTGCAAGAAGGTGAGAAAGTACTGATAACAGGCGCTGGTGGAGGAGTTGCTGGTTTCCTGGTTAAATTTGCATCTGCAAAAGGTGCTCAAGTATTTGTCACCAGCAGCCATGAGAAAAAGATCAAAAAATCAATACAACTGGGTGCCACTGATGGCGTATTGTATACCGATAACGAATGGCACAAAAACCTGAAGGAACAAGCCGGAGGGGGATTCGATCTTATCATCGACAGTGCTGCCGGAGCAAATTTCGAATATTTGCTTAGCCTTTTAAACACCGGTGGTCGAATCGTTATTTTTGGTGGAACAGCCGGAAAAATCCCTGCTTTTACAGCTGCCAAATTATTTTATCGCCAGGCTTCCATCCTGGGTACAACCATGGGAAGCCCGGAAGATTTTAAAAATATGCTTACTTTTATTCAACAAAATAAAATATTTCCTGAAATTGACAGAATCCTCCCTCTTGAGGATACAGAACTGGCTTTTAAACACATGGAAAACCAGGAACAGTTTGGTAAAATCGTAATAAAAGTATCGGAAGTAATCCAATAAATTTCAACTAAAACATTTCTTTATGAGTAAAAAAGCATTTGTTGTTACCGGGGGAAGTTCAGGAATTGGATTAGCAACCATTGACATGCTAAGCCGCAACCCGGATTATATGGTCATATCATTTTCCAGGAGCATAAAAAAGATCGAACGGGCCCTTGAAACTCTTAAAACCAAGCCAACCAACCTGGAATTTTTTGAAGGAGATGTAAGAAACCAGGACGATGTAAAAAGTTTTGCATCTCACATGAGTGAAAACCATCGCGAGCTTCACGGTTTGGTAAATGCTGCGGGCGTCCTTACCAAAGGGGGAATAGAAATGATCAGTTATGAACAATGGAAGTATAATCTCGATATCAACCTCAATGGGCCCTATTTGCTTACACAAGAGTTGCTCCCCTTGTTAAAAAATGCAGGCGGAGCATCCATTGTAAACATTTCATCCATAGCAGCCTTACGCCCCGGAAGCAGTGTAGCTTACTCGGTAAGCAAAGCGGGACTGGATATGCTCACGGAGTTCCTGGCAGGCGACCTGGCACCCTATAAAATAAGGGTGAACTCCGTAAACCCTGGATTTGTAAGGACCAATATTCACCTTGATAATAAGATTGTAGACACAAACAACGATTATGAAAAGCTGGCTGCCAAGGTAGCTGAAAAATACCCCCTGGAAAGAATTGGTGAACCCAACGAGGTGGCAGAGTTAATTGTATATTTACTGGAAAATAAAGCCGCATGGATTACAGGCTCAATCTTTAAAATTGATGGAGGAGCCCTTGTGGTTAATGATTTGCTTCCACCCAAAAAACAAGAAGCAAAATAGTGTTAAACAACCAGATTATTGCAACATTTTAGGATAAAACATGTACAAACTCATAAAAAACGTTGATTACATTTACAAAGGTGTAGCAGAAAAGGCTCTTTCACAACTTTGGTAAAGGATTCTTCATCAAACTGTAAAACATTATTCATCAGCATATTAATAAATCCCTGAAACCCCGGAATCCCTGTTAGACGCGATTTATACTGTGGTAATCACGTAAAGAAATTTTAGTAAATAAACGAATTGATTATAGAATTTTTGCGCACTATATTTGACTTATAATAGTTCTTTACAGATTTGACTAAAATTTATTTCGACATAAACATGCTTTTAAGTCTAAGCAACCTGCGTTAATGCGGATTTGGCATATTGAGAATGAAATCGAAGAAAGCTTTATCATCCTATGATAATAGAGCAATGTAGAAGTTGGATAAATAATTCATTTTATAAATGCCGGAGAGAAGACAAAGTTTCAGGTGTTGTCGGATACATTATGAAATAAACTTGTCTTATTTTCTCTGAATGGGGAGGTATCAGAGTTTTGCCGGTTAATTGCAGGTTGCTTTATTCTTTGATTGATTAATTTCTCAACATATTGAATTTCTGTTTAATCACAGAAATTCATGTTTTTGGTTTTATTGTTTTACAGTGTTAGTGGTGTGAGGGTTGCCTTTGTGAAAAGGCAACCCTTTTTTTATGGCTGTATGCATCCTGGCAGATTTGGGAAAAAATCCATAAAACACCTGGCTGGCAATATATAGCAACCAGAAAGTAAGCTATTAAAACAAATGGCTTTGTTTATTATCAGGAAGTAATAATGTTGTTTTTAAGGGCAAAACTTATCAAAGCAGCAGTATTATTAAGACCCGATTTGGACAACATATTGTTGCGATGACCCCCAACTGTCCTGGGGCTTATTTCGAGCTTTTTGGCAATGTCCGCATTGGAATAACCCTGGCTTACCAGTTGCAATACCTCCAGCTCCCGTTTGGTAAAGCTGCTCAGTATGTTTTTTTCCTTGCTTTCCTGCTTGGCATTAAAAACCTTCCGGGTAACCATTACCAAAATTTCATCACTAAAATATCCTTTTTCCTGGGAAATATTATCCAGCGCCTTTATCAGCTCATCTTTTCCTATGTTTTTAAGCAAATACCCCAAAGCTCCGGCCTGTAACATTTCCTCTACATATTCATTTTCACCAAACATGCTTAAAGCAAGTATTTTTAAGTCCGGCTTTATTTCCAATGCTTGCTTTGTAGCCTCTATGCCGTTGATACCCGGCATTTTAATATCCATAAATACAACATCCGGAGAAAGATCATTAAGCATTTTCAAAAACTCTTCACCCGAGGAAGCCTCCCCTATAACATCTGCTCCAGGAATTTCAGCAAGTAAATCTTTCAGCCCATTCCTGAAAATAAAGTGATCATCAACAATTAAAATCTTATGCGCCATATCCTCTATCTTTATTTTGTTAATGCTCTGTAACAATTATATCTCAAAAAAAATGAGTTGAAGATAAAACATTATTCAAATATAGCCAATCTATTCCTGTATTGCACCAACAGTCGTATAAAAAATTTGCAATACTTCAATTATTTTACAGAGAACCCTGTGCTTATTCTATTCAACCAAGCCTTATACCGGTAAGAAAATTCGTGCAAACATCCCCTCTCCCGGCTTTGACGAAAATGAAACTGAACCATTGAGTGAATTAATCCGATTGTAAATATTTCCCAATCCCATCTTTGAGGAATCTTTAACAAACTTAGCATCTGAGGGATTAAACCCTTTTCCATTATCTGTGTAAATGAGAGATAATACATTACACTTTATATCCAGAGCAATTTCAACCCGCGTACACTGGGCATGCTTTATGGAATTGTTGAGCAACTCTGAGGTCACCCTGAACACGTTCAATGCTTCATCATTGCCAGCTTGATCCAGAGGGTTTTGAATATTAAGGTCGATTTCAAACCCGGCCACCTCTTTGATTTTGTCCACATGTGACTCCAAAGCCTTTTTCAGCCCAAAATCATTCAAAATACCGGGCGTAAGATTATTGGAAATACTACGGGTTTGATGGATAGCATCATCTACCAGTTGGCGGCAAAAGCTAAGCACCTGGGACTGCCGGGGGCTAAGGTTTTTTTCTAATGCATCCTGCTCCAGATACATTTTCAAACCAGACAGCAACGGGCCAATACCGTCATGAAGCTCCTCAGCAAAACGTCTTCTTTCTTTCTCTTCAGTAGAAATGATCGTTTTCATATGGTTTTTATCCAGGTTCTTCTGCTCGGTAATATCCCTGGCTATCCCAAATATCTCATTCACAGACCTATCTTCGTTGTATTTAACGATGCAGTTAAGTTCTAAAAACCTAATATTGCCTTCGGATGAGAAAATTTTGGTTTCAAGGATAAAGGACTTCTGGCCCCGGGCCAAAATGTTGTTTAAATTTTTGTAGTGTTCCGGTTTTTCAGAAGGGGCTATCAGATCCCAAAAGCTACGTCCCTCCAGTGAGCTGTACCCCAATATTTTGTTGGCGGCATTATTTGTCCTTAACAGACGCCCTTCTCCGTCCATGCTGAAAACAATATCCAGCACATTATCAAAGAGTTCACGGTATCGTTGTTCGCTCTCTACCAGTTTTTGTTCTGTTTCCAGTTTCATGAAATAGGAATTCAGCATTTCACAAACTGTATCCAATAGAACAACCTCTCCTTCGTAGATAACTTCAGGAATCGGGTTTGCGGTTTTTCCCTTGTCGCGAATCACCACAATACGCCCCCTATCGCTGTATCCAAATTCATGAATGGTTTCAGAATGAACTTCAGGAATTCTGTAGTTTTTGCTTTTATAAACCCGGGAGTTATACTCTATCCTGACAAAAACATCTTCGGCAACCCAACAGCTTTGCCGAAAGTCTTCAGCAAGGTTTTTCAACAAAGCTATTTTGGTTGTACCATTGTTGATATAAAAAGAAATGGTATTGAGCAAGCTCAGCTCCTTCACCTTTTCGTTAAGGTGGACCAGAAGGTTTTTATTTTCCTTTTCCTTATTGATTGTATCAGTTATATCCCGTCCTACGGACTGATATTCCACAACCCGGCCAACTTTATCAAGTATCGGGCTGGTAAGCCACTGGTAAACAAATTTTTTTCTGAGCTTATCATGGATCTCAAATTCAAAAACATGGGATTTTCTGGAATCTTTTAGTTGAATCAAATGGTCCCAAACACGCTTTTTTTCAGCCGGATACAATTGTTCAATCCACCTGGCACCCATTAGCTGCTGACTGCTTTTACCGAAAAAATTACAATAACTGGTATTTAC
>SLQX01000042.1 GCA_007131245.1 Bacteroidales bacterium | reverse complement strand
GGTGAATCGGCCCTTTTCAACTTTGAATATGGTGAGTTTGCCGGTTACCTGGAACTCCCCACCGATGACTATGTATTGGAAGTTCGCACGGCTGATGGTGAAACCATTGTTGCGGCTTACCAAACGCCTCTGGCTGCTTTTGATCTGGATGGTGCGGCCATTAGCGTTATGGCCAGTGGGTTCCTTAACCCTGCCGACAACAGTGATGGACCGGCCTTTGGTTTGTTTGTGGCCACAGCTGATGGGGGTGATTTGATTGAACTGCCCCTTTATGAAGAACCTGTATTTGCCCGCGCTCAAATTATTCACAACGCTGCCGACCTGGCCGCTGCAAGCGTGGATGTTTTTGTAAATGGTGATGCTTTTGTTGAAGATTTTGACTTCCGCACTGCTACTCCTTTTGTGGATGTACCTGCCGGAGTTGAGCTGGAAATCGACATTGCACCCGCCGGTGCTGGCATTGAAAACTCTGTGGGGGCCTTTGCAGTTACTTTGGACCAGGACGAAACCTACGTTATCGTGGCCAATGGTATTGTAAGTGAAGAGGGGTATGACCCGGTGATGGATTTCAATTTATACGCAACGGGTGCAAGAGAGCAAGCCACTGAAGAAGGTCAAACAGACCTATTGGTATTTCACGGAGCTACAGATGCTCCTGTTGTAAGTGTTTGGGAAACCGGTGTAGGAGCCGGAGAGCTATTTGTTTTTGGATATGGTGATTTTGCAGGTTATCTTGAACTTGCAACTTTAGACTATACCCTTGACGTCCGCACCGAAGATGGAGAAACAACAGTAGCTTCGTACAGTGCTCCTCTGGCATCACTGGGCCTTGAAGGTACAGCTATCACTGTGGTAGCCAGCGGTTTTCTTACACCTGAAAACAACAGCAACGGACCCGCATTTGGCCTTTTTGTAGCCACAGCTGATGGAGGAGAATTGGTTGAGCTGCCCCTTGTAACCAACGTGGATAACATTCAGCGTGTATTTAGCAATTTCAAGGTTTACCCCAATCCGGCAAGAGACAACCTGAATATTTATGCGGATATAAACATCAGTGATAATGTGACTATTGAAATATACAACATCATTGGAACCCGTGTAATAAGCCGTGATTTTGTGAACTCGTCAGAAGCTCTGCAGGAAACCATTGATATTTCATCCCTGCCCCAGGGCACTTATATTGTGAATGTAATGACTTCCAATGACGTGGTTACAAGAAAAATAAATATTTTAAAATAAGTTGGTTGTGAGTTAATTGTGCGTTAACCACTTCTGAAAGGAGTCAGCCTCAGGGTTGGCTCCTTTTCCTATTATAACAAAGCTTTTCTTATCATATTCAGAGCGGCAAAGGCAGTTCGGATAATATTACGGTCTCTTTGATCCCCAAACTGAAACTTCTCACTTATCACTTTTTCACGGGTTGCAATAGCAATCCACACTGTTCCCACAGGTTTTTCCTCAGTACCTCCCCCGGGGCCGGCAACACCGGTAGTTGCAATGGAAAAATCCGAATGAAGCCGCTCCCTTACCCCGACAGCCATTCGCTCAACAACTTCCCGGCTAACAGCACCATGGCTTTTGAGCAATTTACCCGGCACTTCCAAAACATCTTTTTTTACCTCATTGTCATAAGCCACCACAGAACCTCTAAAGTAATGGGAGCTGCCAGGGACAGAGGTCAATCGATGGGCAATATACCCACCTGTGCAGCTTTCCGCAGTAGAAATACTTAAACTTTTCTTTTTCAGTAATTTCCCAACAACTTCTTCAAGCTTGTCATTATCAAACCCCCATATAAACTGAGGTATCTTTTCCTCAAGAAGTCTAACTTGCTTAAAAATCACTTTTTGCATGGACGCTCTATTTTTACCACGCATACTTAATCGAAGCCTTACAATACCCGGAGACGGTAAATAGGCCAACTTGATATCTTTAGGCAAGTTTTCTTCCCATCCGGAAAGCTTGTCGGTAAGAAAAGACTCTCCAATTCCCTGGGTAAGAATCGTTTTGTGTACAATAAAATAATTTTTTCGTCCATTAACCAGGCGGGGTAAAACATAGCTTTCCATAATGTGCTTCATTTCATAGGGCACGCCAGGCATAGAAACAATCCATTTATTGTTACGTTCGAAGGCAATACCCGGAGCAGTACCCACAGGGTTTTCCAATATGGTTGCACCTTCCGGCACCAAGGCTTGATCACGGTTCAATCCGGTCAAAGGCAATCCTTTGCGAGAAAAGAAACTACGAATATTCTCAAGAACTTGTTCATCTAAGATAAGCTTTGTATTAAAATAATCACACAAAACCTTTTTGGTTATATCATCCCGGGTTGGCCCCAGTCCACCTGTTAGCAAAACAAGATCAGCACGCCCGATGGCAGAAGCCATGGCATCCATGATTGCTGCCCCCTGATCAGCAATGCAACTTATATGCACAACGTCTGCACCGGCATCGTTTAATTGTTGAGCCATCCAGGAAGCATTGGTATTGACAACCTGCCCTATCAGTAACTCATCTCCAATATTTATAATTTCTGCGTTCATAGTCTCCTATTAGTTTTTTCTCAGTATGCAAAAAGTAACAATCAAAATATGCACCTTTACCCCTGCTGGCAAATAGCTATATAGCTGCAAGTATTTTTTCAACCAATCATATGCTACATTTTACGACAGTTAGGTTTATTAGCAATTAATTGATAATTTTGTTATGAGAAACAAACAACATCAGTTCATCATCATACAAATCATTAACCTGAAAAAATAAAGGAACCCATTTTATGCAAAAATACTTTAAAGAATCCGAACTTATACTTAACCCCGACGGAAGTGTTTATCACATTCGTCTGAAACCTGAGCATATTGCACCCACTGTAATTGTTGTGGGGGATCAACACAGAGTAGAAGTCATCTCAAAGCATTTTGACAGGGTAAACTTTAAGATACAGGGGCGTGAATTTGTTACCCATACAGGTGAATTAAACAACACCCCCATTACCGTGTTATCAACAGGTATTGGCACCGATAATATCGACATTGTTATCAATGAGCTGGACGCTGCTGTAAATATTGATCTTGAAAAGCGTGTCCCAAAGGAGAAACATACCTCCCTGGATATTATCAGATTGGGAACATCAGGAGCACTCCAACCAGATATTGATGTGGATACTTTTGTGGCATCTGAGTATGGGTTGGGCCTGGATGGACTGCTTAACTTTTACAAGTATAGCGATCAACTGGTGGAGAAAGAGTTAACCGATGCATTTATTCAACAAACCGGTTGGAGCAGCAAGCTTCCCCACCCTTATATTGTAAAAGGATCTTCCAGGCTGCTTGATAAACTGGCCAAGGATTTTAAAAAAGGCATAACAGCCACGGCATCTGGTTTTTATGGTCCCCAGGGAAGAGAGCTTCGCATTCCATTGGCTTTTCCCGAGCTTAATGAAAGGATTGAGAATTTCTCTCACAAAGGCCAGGTTATTACCAATTTTGAAATGGAAACCTCTGCTCTTTATGCATTGGGAGGCATTCTGGGACATAACACACTTACCGTTTGCGATATCATTGCAAACAGAGTTAGTAAAACCTATAGTAAAGACTACAAAAAATCTGTTGAAAAACTCATTCAGCACGTTCTGGAGAAAGTAACCAGCTAATCTAAAGCTGGCACTTTTTTGTTGGCGGCTAAAGAAATATTGTCAAATTGATTAAGCACATGAGCAGTGAGGATAAGATAAAGAAAATGGAAGCACTCATCAGCCTTGTTGATGAGCCCGATCCCACCACGTTTCGCGATATTTCACTGAGTATTCTGGGATATGGAACTTCCATTATTCCTTACCTGGAGCACGCCTGGGAAAGTCAACCTCAGCCAGACATCCAGAAACGGCTGGAAGTGCTTATTCACGAGATTCAGTTCAAAAAGGTAAGAGAAGATCTTAAAGACTGGCTGGATGAAGGTGCCAGGGATTTGCTCAGGGGCTGTATTATTGTGGCCAGGTACCAGTTTCCCGAACTCAGGGAGGATGAAATTGAATATGAGCTTGGCAAAATCCGGAAAGATATCTGGATTGAACTCAACGAAAACCTTACAGCACTGGAGCAAATCAAAGTTTTCAACTATGTGTTTTACGACATGCATGGGTTCCAGGGAAACATTGCAGATTA
This sequence comes from Bacteroidales bacterium, assembly GCA_007131245.1. Lineage (GTDB taxonomy): Bacteria > Bacteroidota > Bacteroidia > Bacteroidales > UBA7960 > SKVR01. Next base: position 19,259 of record SLQX01000042.1, on the reverse strand, counting down.
CCATGACCCTCACAACTCCTTTATCAACAAAGTCCTTGAAAAGAAAACAGGGAACCCCCTAAGTCTTGGCATTATTTACATGTTGGTAGCCCAAAGTCTTGATATTCCGGTCAGGGGAATAAATCTTCCCGAGCATTTCATCCTTGCTTATACCGGGAGCACACTGGACCCCGACACCCTTGAATTCAAAGACAACAATGTTTTGTTTTACATCAATGCCTTTAGCAGAGGGGTGGTTTTTTCTTATAAGGATATCGAAACATTTTTGAAACAACTGAAACAGGAGGAGCGTCCTGAGTTTTTCAACCCATGCAGCAATAAAGAGATTATACGCCGTATGCTGAACAACCTTATGCACACTTATGACAAGCGTAAGGACATTGTAAAACTCGATGAAATTAAGCAATTAAGTTTATTACTTAAAAAAGACGAACAAGATTGAATAACAAATTGTATCAACTAAGTTAAACCCCTTAAACTTTTTAGAACCATGTTGCTGAAAATTTTTCCAGAAAACCCCGATCCACGAAAGGTAAAAATGGTGCTGGATTGCTTACGAGATGGCGGAATTATTATTTATCCAACCGATACTGTTTACTCTATGGGTTGCGACATCTTTCAGCACAAAACCGTTGAAAGGGTAGCAGCCATGAAAGGATTGAAAGCTGACAAAGCCAACTTTTCTATCGTTTGCAGTGACTTAAAGGATATTTCGGATTACACCAAACCCTTTTCTACCGAAGTTTACAAGTTGATGAAAAAAACTTTGCCCGGACCTTTTACCTATATCCTGAATGCCAATAACAAGGTTCCCAAGATTTTTCAAAGCCGAAAAAAAACCATTGGCATCAGAATTCCTGACAACAACATTATCAGGCAAATTGTGCAAGAGTATGGCAACCCAATTATTTCAACATCCATATATGACAATGATGAGATTCTTGAATATACAACAGACCCGGAACTGATTCATGAGAACCATAACGACCTGGTAGATATTGTTATCAATGGAGGCAACGGAGGAAATATCCCCTCCACTGTGATCGATTGCACCAATAATGAGGCGGAAGTGGTAAGACAGGGGAAAGGGGATTTGGACCTTTATAGTTAAAAGCCATGGATATACGGAATATTCTCCAATCTATTCACCCCCCCAGGGGTGAAGAAGAGCTATTCGACACTTTACTGGAAAGGAAAGATTTGCACATTGAGCGAATTATCAGCCGGGGGCAAACCACTCCCCTCGGTGAATGGTATGACACTGTGAAAAATGAATGGGTGGTGTTGTTGCAGGGAAAAGCAACCCTTGAAATGGAAAAGGGAAAAACACTGCATTTATCACGTGGTGATTCCGTGTTTATTCCGGCCAGGGAAAAACACCGGGTTAGTTACACCAGCATAAACCCATACTGCATATGGCTTGCCATACATTTTGACTAACCCACTACCCATAGTTAAATTTAACATAAAGAAAATGCATCAAACACTGGAAATTGTCAAAGAAAACACAGAACAGAATACTGGAAATTTCTTCCTTATTGCCGGCCCTTGCGTGCTGGAAGATGAAACCATGGGTTTTGAAATAGCCAAAAAGATACAGTCTGTCACTCAGAAGCTTGGCATTCCCTATATCTTCAAAGCTTCCTATCGAAAAGCCAATCGATCGCGTATGGACAGCTTCACAGGAATCGGAGACGAATTTGCTCTGTCAATCATGCAAAAAATTGGCAAACAATATGATATACCAGTGCTGACTGACATTCACACACCCGACGAAGCATACCAGGCAGCCCATTATGTGGATGTACTCCAGATACCCGCTTTTTTATGCAGACAAACTGATTTATTGGTTGCAGCAGCCAAAACGGGCAAACCTATCAACATTAAAAAAGGACAATTTTTAGCTCCAGAATCAATGCAGTTTGCCATCGAAAAGGTGAAAGCTGCGGGTAACCCCAATGTATGGGTCACTGAAAGAGGTGTATCATTCGGCTACGGAGATCTTGTGGTTGACTTCAGGGGGATACCGGTAATGCAGAGTTTTAAAGTGCCTGTAGTGCTGGATGTTACACACAGTTTACAAAAACCCAATACCACTTCTGGTGTTACCGGCGGGCTTCCCCACCTAATTGAGACCATGGCCAAAGCTGGAGTTGCCGCGGGCGTAGAGGGACTTTTTATCGAAACACACCCCAAACCATCCAGTGCAAAATCAGATGGCGCCAATATGTTGCCATTGGATCAGCTCGAAGGTCTTCTGGAAAAGTTGGTAAAAATCAAAAAAGTGCTCTAAACTCTTACCTGCTAAACTATGCTTAGACAGGTAACTCTAACTGCTCATCATCTTCAAAACCGATGGCATTGAGAACCTCCAGCCATTTGTCGCGAATCACAAAAAACTCCTGATGATAATCCTCGTGAAGAGGGTCGGCACTGGGAAATTCTTCTTTGCGATGGTCAACCTGCTGGCCATTTTTCCAAAAACGAAAACAAACGTGCGGTCCGGTTGCCAGTCCTGTTTGCCCAACATAGCCAATTACATCTCCCTGCTCAACGCGTACCCCCGGACGGATACCTTTGGCAAAACGAGACATATGAAGGTACTGGGTTTCATAAACGGAGTTATGACGGATTCTGATATAATTTCCATTTCCTGAAGTATATGATCTCTCGGTAATAACACCATCACCCACAGCATAAATCGGGGTGCCGGTGGGTGCAGCGTAATCTGTTCCATAGTGAGGCCGGCGGGTACCCAACACCGGATGTAAACGGCTGGTGGAATATCCACTGGTAATACGGCCAAATTTTAATGGTGCAGCTAAAAACACTTTGCGTAAATTTTCGCCATCGGGGTCAAAAAAACCATTTACAGTGTCCTTTTCAAAATGAAACCCGGTAATTTCACGGCCATGATGCGAAAAATAGATCGCGTGTACTTCACCAATACCTACTGATTCATCATCAACAAACTCTTCATCATACACTACCTTAAACCGGTCACCCTTTTGAATCCGGTAAAAGTCCACTTCCCATGCCAGGATTTCTGACATTTTGATGGCAAGCTCAGGGCTCAGATCATTGGAAGTGAGGGTTTCCCACAAAGAAGAATGGATGATACCCGAAGCCTCCTGCTGAAGAGCGGAAACCTCTTTCTCGCCGCGGCTCACATAAACTGAATCGGTGAAATCAATTTTTACGTACTCCAAAGGGGATATATCATAAAAAAAGTACCGTAAAGTCTCCAGGCTATCATTATTAAGATAAGCACGGTAAGAATTGCCCACACGAATTCGGCGGGGGTCAAAAACATCGCGCATTTCTCTCACCACATTATCTATCATTTGACCACTCAGTCCATGTTGACTAAAAATATGGCCCAATGTCTGACGTCTGCCTACCACTTCATCATAAATGATATAGTTTTCAAAATCAACTCCATAAACATCATAAGCTATCTCAACTACTTCTTCTTTCGGGAGAGGTTCCGTTTCTTCACCTGGCACATTTATCGGACTGGAAACAAGCAACATAAGTATTGCAAGCAGCACAAATACTGCACTTGCAATCCACCATTTAAATTTCTTGATGGTTTGTATCATAAAGTTTCAGATTTTTTGTTGGGAAATATATCAGGGTGTATCCACTGCATTTTGACAAACAAAATCATACCCCCTGAAAACACAAGGAATACAATCTCCTGCAATCAATTTGCTGCAAATCTAATAAAAAGTTTCTTTGCATCTAATCCTTTAACGTTTCGATGGCTTTTTCAATACGTGCCACAACCTCTTCTTTACCTAAAAACTCCATAATCTCTTTCAGGTCAGGGCCTTTACCGGCTCCCACAAGTGAAAGTCTGAGTGCAATCATCAACTTTCCAGCTCCCACTTCCTCCTTTTCCATAAAATCATGTAAAGCCTTATCAATGGGTTCAACCGAAAAGTCATCCAAATTCTCTAAAACGGTGATTACCTTTTGCAAAATTTCGGGTGTATCTGCTTTCCACTTTTTCTTAACCGTTTTCTCATCATATGATTGGGGCGCCTGGAAAAAGAAGTCGGCTTGCTCCCATATCTCATGGACAAAATTCACACGGTCTTTAACCAGGGAAACCACTTTTTCTGTTTTTTCACCAGAGAGATGCACTCCTTTTTCTCTAAGTAACACATCAAACAATTCCGCAATTTCTTTGCTTGATTTTCGCATCAGGTACTGATGGTTATACCACCTTGCTTTGGCAGGATCAAACTTGGAACCCGATTTACCCACCTTTTCCAGGGAGAAAGCCTCCGCCAGTTCTTCCATACTGAATATCTCCTGGTCAGTTCCGGGATTCCATCCCAAAAAAGCAAGCATATTCACAAAAGCATCTGCAAAATACCCTGACTCACGGTATCCTGATGCCACCTCGCCTGTTTTGGGATCATTCCACAAAAGAGGGAATACAGGAAAGCCAAGCCTGTCGCCATCACGTTTACTTAATTTGCCACTACCTTCTGGCTTCAAAAGCAAAGGCAGATGTGCAAATTCGGGCATGGTGTTTTCCCAGCCCAACTTACGGTATAGTAATACATGCAGGGGTAATGATGGCAGCCATTCCTCTCCCCTGATAACATGTGAGATTTCCATCAAATGATCATCAACCACATTAGCCAAATGGTAGGTGGGCATACCATCGCTCTTAAAAAGCACTTTGTCATCCAGTTGGGAGGAATGCACCTTTACGGTCCCTCGCACAATATCTTGCAAAACAACTTCTTCATTTCCGGGCATTTTAAAACGTACCACGTAGGGGTGTCCCGATTCTAAATATTGTCGGGTTTCTTCTGTGGTAAAAGTAAGAGAGTTATTCATCTCCATGCGTGTTCGGGCATCATACTGGGCAAGACCTTTCTCAGCCTCTATTTGCTTGCGCATCGCTTCAAGCTCTTCTGAGGTATCAAAGGCATAGTAAGCATGTCCTTCTTCAATAAGTTTCTCCGCATATTTTTTGTATAAATGCTTCCTTTCAGACTGGCGGTAAGGGGCATGAGGCCCTTCTTTACCTACACCTTCATTCCACAATATGCCACACCAGCGCAGTGACTCCATAATATACTCTTCTGCACCTGGCACAAAACGATTTTGATCGGTATCTTCTATACGTAAAATAAAATCACCATTATGTTTTTTGGCAAACAAATAGTTGTATAATGCTGTACGTACTCCACCCATATGCAAAGGGCCTGTGGGGCTTGGGGCAAATCTTACCCGTATTTTATTTTTGGTCATCAAATTAAAATTTTGAATGGGTTTATAATTTCCCTGCATTTACTATCATTCAACATGCCTACTGAAGTATCTGCTATGTCAGTATGGTCACAAGAGCTTTTGTCAAACATTGGTTTTGTAATACTGCCTCATTAAATTTTCAGGGGATCACAATGCAGGTTGAAAATCATTTGCAAAAGTGCGAATTTTTAGTGACATAAGGTGTGGGGGAAACACCAAATTTATTATTGCATCCAATATCAGATTACAATACTACATGAAAAACAGTGGAGGTCAAATAATGAATAATAATTTTAAAAGCACCAATTTAATGATTAATTTTGACTGTATAATAGGCATAAATAAGCCCTTGATTCCTCTGGATAGGTGAAAAAAAACAAATGAGAAAAGAGCAAATTACAAAAAAGCTAGAAGTTCTTGCTGAAGAAAACAGGCTTTTGAAGCAGGAACTACAAAAATACCGACAGGAAGCTTCTTCAAAGCAGAATTCCACGGCAAGCAGTAGCTTCGATGAACCCAATCAAAGCATCAAAAGACTTCATGAGCAGTATCATGAATTGGCCAATCTTGCCACACATAATGCCATCATAACAGGGGAAGTCAGTGAAGCCAAAAAGATACTCACCGAAGTTATTTCACGTCAATTACATGTGCAGCGAGCAAGTATCTGGATGCTATCAGATAAAAAAAATCACATAACATGCATTGATATATACCTTGCCGATAGGGGAAAACACCTGGGAGGTCTTTCTTTATCCTTGAAAAGCTATCCCAACTATTTTAAATATCTGCAGAACAATACCCTCATAAATGCTCCGGATGCCATGAACGACCCCCGGCTTTCAGAACTCAAAAAAGACTACCTTATTCCCAACAATATTCATTCACTTCTGGAGGTTTTCGTATATGATGAGAGTGGAGAAGCGGGTGTGGTTTGTGTCGAAAACACAAGAGAAAAGAGAAACTGGACACCTGATGATATAAATTTTGCCCGAATCATTGCTTCTTTATACGTGCAGGCATCCACCATAGCCCGGAAAAAAGAAATTCAACAACAACTTATAAAAAAATATCAGGAATACGAAACCCAAAATGAGGAATACCTCCTACTGAATAAAGAGCTACAAACCTCACTGGATGAACTGCAACGTTCAACTGAACGTATCCGGCAAAGTGAAAGCCAACTCAACAACATCATCAACTCCGTGGATGATGTAATTTGGTCGCAAAATGTTGAAGAGAACAAACCCGTTTTTATGAGTTCTAATGCAAAAAAGGTTTTGGGACGTGATGCTGAAGAGTTTTACAAGGATGCCGAACTGTGGAGCAGCATTGTACATCCTGAAGACCGGGATTCTTTTCAAAAAAAAACAAAGAACTATCAACCGGCGCGATACCTGGAAATGGAATACCGGGTTGTTTTTCCGGATGGACGCATAAAGTGGGTCTTTGACCGTGTTAATATTACATACGACAAAAACAACAAACCCATTAGGTTTGACGGGCTGTTATCAGACATTACAGAAAGAAAAACAGCCAGGGAACAGCTTAACCTTTCCGAAAAAACCTATAAAGGTATTATAGACAGCATCAACGATGCCATATATATCCAGGATAGAGATGGGTACATTCTGGATGTAAACAAGGCAGTGGAGAGAATCGAAGGGTACTCCAAAGAAGAAATTCTTGGAAAAAATGTAGATTTTTTATCCCCAGAAAATAAGAATGACTTGGATGCAATCAAAAAATGTCTTAAAAAAGCCTACCAGGGCACATCCCAGTTATTTGAATTTTGGGGCGAAAGCAAAGACGGCAAAGAATATATCCAGGAGGTAAACCTTTCTTCTTGCTTTTATTTTGGTAAAAAAGCTGTTATTGCCGTAGCCCGCGATATTACCAGCCAGAAATACAGTGAACTTAAAATCAAAGAACAATCCAATAGGCTCAATACCATCTTAAAAACGATGCCCGATTTATTATTTGTCATCGACAAAAATGGATTTTACAGGGAGGTCATCACCCAGGACTTATCGCAAGTTGTGGTAGATCCCGAAAAAATTGACGGTATTCATACAACAGATGTATTTGGTAAAACCGAGGGAGAGAGACACATCCAACATTTTCGCAAATGCCTGAAGACGCGAGAGTTGCAAAAATTGGAATACCAAATTAAAGAAAGGGATAAAGTAAGGGATAAAGTAAAGTGTTATGAAGCAAGGCTATCGCCCCTTGATGATGAACACGTGCTTGCTATCGTGCGCGATATTACAAATCTGAAGGAAAACGAACTCCTGCTGGAAAAAGAAAGAGACCAAATGCAGGCCCTTATGGACAACATACCAGACACCATCTATTTTAAGGATACTCAAAGCAGGTTCACCCGAATCAACAGAGCGCAAGCCAGTTTATTAGGAATCAATGATACCACGGAGGCATTGGGGAAAACAGATTTTGACTTTTTTGAAGAAGAGCATGCCCAGGAGGCCTATCTTGATGAAAAGAAAATTTTCAAAAGCGGCAAGGGCATAGTAAGTAAAATGGAAAAACTTAAAACCAACCTGGGCTGGAAGTGGATGTACAGCACCAAAGTTCCCATCCGAAACAAGCAAGGCAAAATCACAGGACTGGTTGGTGTTTCAAGAGATATTACAGAATTAAAAAAGATCCAGAATAAGCTTACTCTGTCAGAAGAAAAGTATCGAAATCTGACAGAGAATGCTTTTGATGGTATTTACATGAGGAACGACAAGTACTTTGAATATGTAAATGACCGGTTTTGTCAAATTACAGGCTACTCCAAAAAGGAGTTAACTTCAAAAAATTTTAACTTCAGGGTTCTTTTGGATGAAGCCACCAGGCAACTTATTGAACAAAGAAAAGTTGATTACCAAAAACGCAAAATTCCGCCCCAAATTTATGAAGGAACCATCATTCATAAAAATGGGGGAGCTATTGAGGTTGAGTTTAGCACCACTTTTACCCAATATACTGACAAACAATTAGTGATGGGGATAATTAGAGATATTACCGAACGTAAAAACAATGAAAAACTTAAAACCGAGGTTACTTTAACCAGAAAATCAGCTGAATTCAAGCAACGGTTTCTTGCCAACATGAGCCATGAAATAAGAACCCCCCTGACAGGTATTCTTGGCATGGTAGACATTTTGAACAAAACCCCACTCAATGATACCCAAAAAGATTATATCAACACCCTTAAGCAATCAGGGGTTACTTTGAGAGAAATCATCAACCTTATTCTGGATTACTCAAAGATTGAAGCCGGTAAAATCCGCCTAAAAAAATCAACTTTTGCCTTAGGTGATATTGCGGACAGCACCGAGGCTTTGTTCCATAGTATTTGTGAAAAAAATATCAAGTGGCAAACAAAACTGGATTCTGAGGTCCCTGCATATATTGTAGCTGATGAACATCGCATTATCCAGATCATTAACAATCTTATATCAAATGCAGTAAAATACACCATAACCGGCAAAATTGTACTAAAAGTAACCCTTGCTCAACAACCCAAGACCCTGCCGGATAGCTCCAGTGACCTAAAAATCAAAATATCTGTTACTGATACGGGGATTGGTATTGCAAAGAAAAAACAAAAGGAGCTTTTCCTTCCGTTTTCCCAAATTGGGCAGGATGACCGTCTTCAGTTTAGTGGTACAGGACTGGGGCTTTCCATATGCAAAGAGCTCAGCGAGCTTATGGGAGGTGAAATTGGCGTAAAAAGTGAACCTGGCAAAGGTAGCACCTTCTGGTTTACATTTCAAGCCGCAAAACCTGACAGTCTTCCGGAAGAAAAAACAAAGACCCCCGCAAAAAAAGCAAAACCATTCAGATCGCTAAATATCCTATTTGCAGAAGACCAGAAAATTAACCAGGCGGTTATTTCCCTAATGCTAAAGGAAGCTGGTCATAAATGTATTATTGTAAACAACGGAAAAGAACTCGTCGAAAAGTTCAAACCCGGTGCTTACGACTTAATTCTTATGGATATCAAAATGCCTGTTATGGATGGAATTACTGCTACTAACATCCTGAAGAAAAAGTATGATAATCTGCCACCCATTGTAGGTTTAAGTGCCAACGCCTTTGAGGGAGACAGGGAGAAGTACATCCAGGCAGGTATGGATGAGTACCTCACCAAACCACTAAAGATGGACGATTTTCTACATGTTATCCAAGAATTTGATGTTTAAAACTGCGTAATATATACTCCACAAACCACCCCAAAACCACTTTGGCCTTCTGGCGGAAAAAATAGTCAACCCTCAAATATTCAAACGTAGTCATTAGTTCCCGGGTAAACAAAAATGTCAATTCTGTTAAACCCTACAACAGCAAACCTCAATACGCTGTAACAATTATAGCAATAAAAGAGACCTTGTAAAACCATTCCTGCAGGACAAAACAGGAGATTCTATTCCGGAAGTAGTAATAGCCAAAAACAACTTAACAAGGATGGAGCAAACAAGAGAAAAGCCAGACCAGGTTTATGCCGGGTATGAGATTCTCATTCGCTAACTTCCTCTCGGTGCAGGTATGTCTATAACCAATAATGCCAATATACCCTGGCAAACATCACCAGGCCAAAAACCATTAATGCTATTCCTACTCCTTTGTTAACATAGGTAAGAATGGAGATATTCAGGTAACGCCTTATTCTGCTGGCGATGATGCATTTCACGCTATCTGTAACAAATACAGTTATAATGGCGGCAGTGAAAAAAGTCACCACTTCTTTGGTACCCACTCCGTACCTTGCACTCACAAAACTCATTACCCCCAACCAAAAAATAAGCAGGAATGGATTAAGAATATTCATAAAGAACCCTTTAAGAATATGCCTAAAAAATCCTCCTCCACTTATGGAGACCTTCACCTCAATCCCCCGGGTAGTGCTTACTTTGTATTTTTTTAAAAAAGTTACCAATCCGAATACAATCAGGACAATACCTCCAACAACACCTATAATTAGTTGATTGGAAGAATCTCTGATAAATTGCACAGCACCAAGGTAGCTTAAGGCAATGAGGGTCAAATCACTGAGAGCTATCCCCAAAGCAAAAAGCAATCCGGTTTTTTGCCCATAATGAATGCTGGTTTGAACCAAAGCCACAAAAGCCGGCCCAATCAAAAAGGCAAGGGTAAGACCAAGTATGATACCTTCCCAGAGAGATGATGCCATCGGTCAAAAGATTAAGAGTTATTTGTCATGATAATTATTCACAAATTGCTGCCAATCGGAAAGCTGGTTACACTTAACCACACGGGGAAATTTATTCTGCGCACCTTCTTTCCCCTTCATCCGCAAATAATCGTAAAAAACCTTTGATGGTAACACTTCCACAAACACATCCTTAATGGCAGCAATCCGTTCAACACGATAATCATCATTCAGCACTTTCAGACTTTCATCGATAGCTTCACGCAATTGCCCGGATTGAACTTTATTATTGGTACCAATATACCATTTATGCGCAAACATATTTTCGTGCTTGATGCCAGCCACAGTAAACTCAGGAATTTCTATATTCAGCTTATCCTCGACCATTTTAACAGCCATATTCATATTCTCCTGTGAAAGATGTTCACCACATAAATTCAAAAAATGCTTAGTACGTCCAGTAATCACGATTTCATTGAGCTCACGTGAGGTCAACCGAACCATATCACCAATAAGATAACGCCAGGCACCCGCACAGGTGGATAAAATAAGTGCATAATCCACACCAGGTTGAATCTCTGAAATGGTATAAACCTCGGCATTGTGCAGCAGATTCCCCTCATTGTCAAAATTCTTTTCATTGAATGGAATAAACTCCATAAACAGCCCGTTATCAACCACTAACTGCATATGCGAAGTATTGGGTCTGCTTTGAAAAGCTACAAACCCTTCGGAGGCAAGGTATGTTTCTATATAAGTCAGGGGCTTGCCCAATAACTTCTCAAACCCTTTTTTATAGGGAGTAAACGACACACCTCCATGGACAAAAATGGAAAGGTTTGGCCATATTTCATGAATATGGTTCAAATTATAATGATCGATAATTTTTTCCAGTAAAATCTGCCACCATGCAGGCACCCCAACAATAACACCAATATCCCATTTTTTTGCATTTTTCACAATTTCGTCCAGTTTTGTGGGCCAGTCCCTTTCCTTAGAAATACGCTTGCCGGGCTTGTAAAAGTGCTGAAACCAAAAGGGGATATTTTTGGCAGTTATACCAGAGAGGTCTCCCTCATAATAAGTGCCATTAAACTGGAGATGTGTGCTGCCCCCCAACATGAGAATTCCTTTTTCAAAGAACTCTTTGGGGAATTCATACCTGGCCAGTGAAAAAATCTGTTTGATGCTGGTTCTTTTGATGGCCCTGAGCATATCGCCCGTAATGGGGATGTGTTTGCTTGAAGCTTCAGATGTTCCCGAACTTAATGCAAAATACTTCACTTTGCCCGGCCAGGTAACATAAGGTTCGCCATTAAGTGTTCTGTACCACCAATCCTTGAAAATCTTGTTATAATCATGAATGGGCACGTTCTGCTGAAAAGCTTTGACCACATCTTTGCTTTTGAGAATCTGGTTAAATGCATACTTTTCACCAAAAGCAGTATTGACAGACTTCTTCAATAGCTTTTTCAGCACCCTTTCCTGGGCAACACCCGGCTGTTTCACCTTAAAAAACTGAGGCAATCTACCTCTGAGTGCTATGGCATTCTTGACAACCGAACCTAAAAAGGGCATGACACAAAAATTTACAGGTTTTACTTTTGCAAAAATGGACCGGGGAAGTAACTTATATTGAAACAAAAATAGTCATTCAATTCAAGTATTTTATGATTTTCCCGGATTATTTGTACAGAAACAAGTTAACCTGTTTTAATAGTCTCAAAGGTTATCAATCCAGGTTTTCACATCCTCAGGATTAGGTGCCGGAAAATCCAGCTTGAGTTTTTTTCGTAAACCGCAAAGTTGGTTAAATACCTTGGTATGTTTTACCTCTTTCAAAGCCTGCGCATCAGAATAGCCGGCTTGTTGCAAAACGGGTATCCACTCAGAGGGAATCCCTGCCTTTTCAAATTGCGTGTCTGGGTTTTCAATTGCTGTTTTCTTCTGCGGGCGCATTTGTGGAAAGAAAAGCACATCCTGGATAGAGTTGCTATTGGTCATAATCATAGCCAGGCGGTCTATACCTATCCCCAGACCAGCAGTGGGAGGCATGCCGTGCTCGATGGCACGCAAAAAGTCTTCATCCAATACCATGGCTTCTTCATCACCCCGCATACCCAACTCAAGTTGTTCCTCAAAGCGTGCGCGTTGATCGATGGGGTCATTTAGCTCACTAAATGCATTGCTTATCTCCTTACCGTTACAGATAGCTTCAAACCGCTCTACAAGACCAGGCATGGTGCGATGTTTCTTGGCAAGTGGAGACATTTCAATAGGATAATCTGTAATAAAGGTTGGTTGAATAAGCTGCCCTTCACACTTTTCTCCAAAAATTTCATCAATGATTTTGCCCCTTCCCATGGTTTCATCCACTTTCACATGGAGCTCATCAGCTACCCTGCGCAGCTGTGTTTCATCCATATTCGAAATATCAATATTTGTAAAATGCTCTATGGCTTCATACATGGTAAACCTTTTCCATGGCCTTTTAAAATCAATACGTTTATCGCCCACCTGGACCACTGTTGTTCCATGCAAGTCTATGGTAATTTTCTCCACCATCTCCTCTACCAGGTTCATCATCCATTCATAATCTTTATAAGCTACATATAGCTCCATCTGGGTAAATTCGGGGTTATGAAACCTGCTCATCCCTTCATTCCGAAAATCTTTGGCAAATTCAAAAACACCATCATAGCCTCCTACAATCAGCCGTTTCAGATACAGCTCGTTGGCAATTCGCAAGTACAAGGTTGTATCCAGGGTGTTGTGATAGGTTTTGAAAGGGCGGGCGGCAGCTCCCCCGTATATAGGTTGCAGCACAGGAGTTTCAACTTCAAGATACCCTTTTCCCATCAAAAATTCGCGCATGGATTGAATCATCCGGGCACGTTGCCGGAAAGTATCGCGCACATCAGGATTCACAATCAGGTCCAGGTAACGCTGACGATATCTTTGCTCGGCATCACGAAAAGCATCATATACTTTTCCATCCTTCTCTTTTACCACTGGTAAAGGGCGTAGAGATTTACACAGTATTTTATACTCCTTAACATGTATGGTTATTTCCCCCATCTTGGTAACAAACACATGTCCTTTAACGCCAATGATGTCTCCTATATCCAACAAACGCTTAAAAACAGTATTATACATGGCCTTATCTTCTCCCGGGCAAATTTCATCACGATTAAAATACAATTGTATGCGTCCGGCAGAATCCTGAAATTCAGCAAATGAAGCACTCCCCATTATGCGACGCCCCATGAGCCTGCCCGCTATTTGCACATCCTGAAATAAGTTGTTATCATCTGGGAATCGTTTATGAATTTCTTCTGAAGTAGTATTTATTTCAAAACTTTCCGAAGGATAAGGGTCAATTCCAAGCTTTTCCAGCTCCACTAGTGATTCTCTCCTGATCCTTTCCTGTTCACTAATCTGTAATGACATACCTGTAATATTTTAAACTTTGAATGCTTATAAAACCTTTGCCGGGAAAAGGCAAAATCAAAATAACTTGCAAAGATAAGGAATCTAAGGTTGTTGTAAAACAAGATTTTATTTTCTGTTCAAAAAAGTATTTATAACTTGCGCACGTTTTTTTAACAAACAAAACTTTCAAAAAACTAAAACGTTTGAACCGACTATGTATTTATCCCTTAGCAAGACCATTAGCACATTTGTGACATTGTTGTTTCTACTGGTGTCTAACAGTTTCTCAGAAACTCATCACCGTATAAAAATTGAAATGGATGGCAGGAGCATCCAGGAGTTGGCTTCTTTGGGAGTTGCCTTAGAAATTGCCGACTTCAAACCAGGTGTTTTTGTTGTTGGTGAATTCTCAGGGAAGGAAAGACAGCAAATATCTGAAGCAGGCTTTAGTTATGAGGTGCTTATCGAAGACATGACAACTTATTACCAGGAACGCAACAGAGGGCTGGATCGCGATGCCATAAATGAGCAAATAAGGATGGATCCTTCAAATAAAACCCCCTACCCCACCCCGGAAAATTTCACACTGGGTTCGATGGGGGGATTTCACACCTATGATGAAGTACTTGATGATTTGGATGCCATGCATGCTTTGTTCCCTGAGCTTATTTCTCCAAAAGAACCCATTGGTGAAACAAATACTATTGAAGGTCGCCCAGTTTACTGGGTTCGTATTTCCAGCAATCCCGATAATACACAAAACAAGCCCAGGGTGTTGTATACAGCCCTTACACACGCCAGAGAGCCTGCATCCATGCAACAGATGCTCTTCCAGATGTGGTATTTGCTGGAAAACTACGACTCAGACCCCGAGATTCAATACCTGGTTGATAACCTGGAAATGTATTTTGTGCCCGTTGTTAACCCTGATGGTTATATCCAATGCGAGAATACCCACCCCAATGGTGGCTCCATGCATCGAAAAAACATGCGGACCAATTCTGACGGCAGCATTGGTGTAGATCTCAACCGAAACTTCGGATATGAGTGGGGCCACGACAACGACGGTTCCTCGCCTAATCCATCAGCGCAAACCTATCGGGGTACAGAACCATTTTCTGAGCCCGAGACCCAACTTCAAAAAGAGTTGGCAGAAGAATACAACTTCATCCTGGCTCTTAACAATCACACCTATAGCGATCTTTTAATTTACCCATGGGGCTACAATGATCAACTTACACCCGACAGCGATATATTTATAGCATACGCCGATTTGATGACACGGGAAAATAATTATATTTACGGTACAGTCCATGAAACCCTGAATTACTTTGCCAATGGCGGGTCTGATGACTGGTTTTATGGCGAACAGGAAACCAAAGACAAAACCTTTGCCTTTACACCTGAGGCGGGTAGTCCTGCTGATGGATTCTGGCCCGCCATGGATCGCATTGAAGATATTTGTGCAGGACATACCCACATGAACATGAGTCTGGCCTGGCTGGCTCTCCCCTATGCTGAAATTGATGATATTAGTAGTCCATACATTGCTGAAAAGAGCACAAGTATTCATTTTGAAGTTGTCAACATGGGAAAAGGCAGTCCCGCAAATTACACCGTTTCTTTAACCCCGTTAAGTAATACCATTGAAGAAAGCGGGGAACCCGTTTCTCTTCACAACATGGAAATACTGGAAGCACAACAAAAAGAGATTGATATTACTTTGCAGCCTGATATATCACCCGGAGACGAAATTTCATACATCCTTACTCTGGATAATGGTAGCTACCAATGGCATGATACCATAATTAAATTTTACGGACATCCGGAAGTTCTTTTCTTTGACCCATCTGATAATCTTGACAACTGGGAAACAGAAACCTGGGATATTAGTTATGAAGAATATTATTCAGCACCAGGATCAATTGCAGACAGTCCTGGTGAGAACTACCCCAACAATGCCAACAACCCTATTACTACGGCCCAGTCTTTTGACTTGGGCAACTCCGATGTTGCCTGGATTGAGTTTTACACAAGATTTGACATTGAAAAAAACTGGGACTATGTGCAATTTCTTTACTCAACAGACAATCAGCAAACCTGGTCAACTCTGGAAGGAAATTATACTGAAGAGGGTTCATCCAACCAAATTCCTGGCGAACCCCTTTACCATGGAAAACAGATTCAATGGGTAAAAGAGGAGGTGGATATATCCCATTTGGCTGGTGAAGAAGATGTTTGGTTCAGGTTTGTCCTTGTAAGTGATGGATGGATCAACGAAGAAGGCTTTTACTTTGATGATTTTAAGCTGACTGCAGTAGATTTATCACCTGTTTATAGTTTTTTCCCACCGGAGGAAGTAAGCTTTTACCAACACCAGGAGTTAAGTATTGATTTCAGTGAATATATTTCATGGGAATCTGAAGGTGAGGTATCGCTAAGCTGGCAAGGGAATGAGAATGTTAAAATTGAATCGCTAAACGAAACCACAGTAATGGTTTCAAATATCAACCCCCATTGGACGGGACAAGAAACCCTGACCTTTTCACTCTCTGATAACCTGGCAGACCTTGAGCAAGAGGTACTGTTTATAGTGAAAGAAGTACCAGCCCCTCAAATTGTGGATCAACAAGAAATCCAAATCCTAAAGGGAGAGCAACTGCAATTTGAAGCCTTCTTCCTTTTTGTGGAAGATGATTTTTTCACTTACCCCGATGACTTTACAATTACGCTTCACCCGGGGAGCAACTATGAAATTACAAATGACTTTATTATCGAACCGCATCAAGATTTTACTGGCAAGTTAACCTTACCCGTAACCATTCACAATGGATTTAGGGAAAGCGAACCCTATGATTTTGAAATTTTTGTTAGCCCTGAAACAGCAATAGATGAATTCGTTGACGATGTGGCAGTCTATTTCGATGAAAACAGACGAGAGCTTGTGATTAACGCAACGAAAGATGGCCGTTTCCTTTCACAGAAAGTCACCATCACCGATATGACAGGTAGGATAGTTCTGAAAAAACCGGCAAAAGGCAATATGCGTATCAACCTGGAAAGTTTTCAAACAGGGGCTTATGTTGTTGCTTTTCCAGGCACAACTTTGCCAGGTATAAAAATTATGATTCCATAAACCCAGACATTCCAACTCAGGAAAAGGGTAGCTGTAAGCCACCCTTTTTTGCCTGCATTGCAAAAAGGTTGTGGATATGGCTCATGCGAGACCTATTATTAAACCCAAAGCCCTTTGGAAAAAGACTTTGGGTTTTCTCTTTAGGATGATAAAAGAGATATTTTAAGACTCTATTTTAACTATGTGTAACTAAATTCAACTATTGCTTATTGCAAATCATTGTACAACAAAGGTCACAGGTAAGCATACAATAGCCTTAACGGGTGCTTCATTATACCGTGCCGGGGTAAAATCCCCCAGGCCTTCCACCAGTCTTACTGCTTCCGTTTGCATATCTTCCAGGGCCTCACTTCCGGAAGTTGCTTCAGAGGGTGTACCCGATGAACCCTGGGCTACCACAATTAGCTCGTCAAAAAGTGCGTGTGCATCATGGGCATTCTCTGCAACCCAAATCTTATTAACCTCACCACTTGCAGCCACTTCAAAATTGACATACACCGTTGCTTGTAAATTATTTTTGCGCGCTGTTTGAGGATACCTTGCATTGGATTGAAGATAAAACATAAGATTTTCTTGCCCTTCCTTATACTCCGGGGCTGCATCAATGGGGTCATTAGCAATTGCGTTACTTCCCGAATGTCCCATTAAAAACAAACTTACCACCAAAACCATAGGTGCAAGCAATAAATACCTTATATACTCTTTGTTCTTGTTTTTTTCAAGTGTCATCATTTTTAATCTTTGTTTAAGTAGTGAATAATGAAAATTACTTGTAAGGTTCAAAGCGACCCCAACAGATTCTTCAAAAAGAATTTTCTGGTAGGATAACCTGCAAACTCCCTTATTAATAACACTCCGGTCTGCCAGGTACTCATGTTGCGTTTTTAATGCCTTTCTGAAAAGCCAAACGAACGGATTAAACCACTGAATAATGGATATCAGCTCCAGTACAATATTATCCAGAGAATGCCATTGCTTGTGATGAACCGATTCGTGCAACAGGATTTTGTGAAAATTTTCTGAATAAAATTTTTCTTCACTAACAAACAAAAGGTTAAAAAAAGTAAAAGGAGATTGCTTTCCCGGTCGCAAAACAACTATAAAATTGTTTTTCCGAACCCGGGGTGAACACACATACATTACAGTCAGCTGCAGCAAACTGTAAAAGAAACGTAAAAGAAAAAAAGTGGCACCACTTATATAGATTATCGATAATATGCTTATGTAAGAAATACCCGTCCCATGCGACATTTCTGACTGAGGGTTTGAAACAGATGAACTGGTATTCATCACTTCCATTGAATGCAATTCAACAGGAATGACCGGTACCTGCCCGGAAATCGTTATAAAAGGCAGCAAAACAGAAAGCAGTAAAAATAGAATTATCAGAATTCTGTTTAGAGAAAACCATTTCATGTTTCTCAACAGCAACCAGTATACCCCATAAAAAAGTCCTATACCGATAGCTGATTGCAACAAATGTATTATTAAGTTACTCATTATCCTGGGTATTATGGTTCTCCACCTGTTTCTCCAGCATTTCAATTATTTCTTCCAACTCCTGACGACTGAGTTGTTCGTTTTTTCCCAAAAAAGAAACCAGTTTTTTGTAAGAGCTGGAAAAGTAATTCTTCACAAAACCACTCAAAAATCTTTTGCTGTATTCTTCTTTGCCAACAGCAGGAAAGTACTGATACGAATTACCACATGCTTCTCTGTTCACAAAGCCTTTCTTCTCAAGAATTTTCAAAATGGTAGCAACAGTAGTATAGGCAGGTTTTGGCTCATCATACCTGTTTACAATATCTCGGACAAACCCTTTACCCAGCCCCCAAAGATATTGCATTACCTGTTCTTCAGCTTTTGTTAAACTTGAATTCATAATAACATTTTTATCTCGCAGCAAAACTACTAATTTTTTAACACCTCTACTAATTTTATAGTAGTTTTTTTTAAATAAAAGTTCAGCAACCTTGTATAGGCATGATAATCTGACCTTTATGATGTTCTTAAAATTCAACCTTTCCTTTAAAATATATGATTATCGTAAAAAAATTGGAGCTTATTTTTGGAAATAGCTAACTACAATATACACCAAAAGGGGTACTACCCCAATAAAAATGCTACACGAAGAGATCCCGCAATATTGCGGGACGACATAACACCAATGCCTGTAAACAAAAAAATCCCGACCTCAGAAGAGATCGGGATTATAAAAGTTGGCGACGACATACTCTC
>SLQX01000137.1 GCA_007131245.1 Bacteroidales bacterium | reverse complement strand
TAGTTTTCCTTCTTGCTTTTTTTTGTTTCATCCTGCACCAAACAGGCAGTGCCCAAACATCTCAATCCCTGGAGAAGTTTTATCAACCCGGTGTAATTGTTATCGGTGACGATATCAACTATCCTCCCTACAGCTTTGTAGATGACAATGGTCAACCCGCCGGATTCAATATAGAGATTGCCAAAGCAGTAGGCAAAGAGATGGGGCTTGAAGTGGTAATCCGGCAGGATAGATGGGATGTGATCCGGGAAGAACTGGAAAAGGGTGAAATCGATGCTATATCAGGAATGTTTTACTCTGATGAAAGAGCCCGTAAATACGGCTTTTCATCCCGGCACAGTGTTAGCAATGGCGATATTTTTACTGGCGAAAACATTAGCCTGAACAGCCTGGATGATTTAAAAGGGAAAAAGGTGGTGGTGCAAACTGCCGACATTATTGCAGAATTTCTCTCTCAGCCTGAATGGGATATTCAAATCGTTGAAGTTCCCACTGTGAAAATTGCTCTCAGCCTGGTAGAAAATGGGTTTTATGATTATGCCGGAATTCTTAAGCTTCCGGGCCTTTACAGCATCAGCAATAACAGTTTTCAAAATATTAAACCTGCTGGGTTGAATTTACTTCCCAAAGATTACTGCATGGCAGTAAGAAAAGAAAATGAAGATTTGTTATACATCCTGAATGCGGGACTACATATCCTTAAGGCAAGTGACCAGTATGATCAGATTCATGACAAGTGGCTGGGCGTTTATGAGGAAAAAAACTTCTCTTATTTTTTGCGTGAAAACAGATGGATAATTATTCTTATTAGTTCTGTTATTATCTTTCTTCTGGCACTTTCAGCATCACTAAGGTACCTGATAAGCAAGAAAACCAAAGAGTTGCAAACAATTAACAAGGAGCTGATCGCTTCCAATGAGGAAATCGTACGCAAAAACAAACTACTTGCTTCTTCTCAAACAGAACTGAAAGCCAGACTTGAAAAAATTAACGAGCAGGGAGACATCATCCGCTTCAAGCAAAATTTCCTGGCCAATATGAGCCATGAAATACGCACCCCTCTCACCGGTGTAATGGGCATAATTGATATTATGGGGCAAACACCGCTTTCTGCAGAACAAACAGAATATATCAACATCCTTAAACTTTCGAGTGAGAACCTGAGAGAGATCATCAACCAGGTATTGGATTATTCCAGAATAGAAGCCGGCAGGCTGCAACTCAAAAAAACAATATTTCCTTTTGAAGATTTAAAGAACCAGGCCCAAACTTTGTTTCAAGGCCTGGCAGGAAACGACCTTGTTTTTGAGAGTTATATCGACCCCGGCATCCCTGGTAATATTTGTGGGGACAAAACCCGCATCACACAGATAATCAACAACCTTATTTCCAACGGAATAAAATTTACCCCAGAGGGGGCTATCACATTTAAAGCCGAAAAGCTCGCCGATAAAAGTGACCATAAACAGGTATTCATTAAAATTTCAATAACCGATACCGGGTTGGGTATATTGAAAGAAAAGCAGAAAACACTTTTTGAACCCTTTGCTCAGATTCATCAAAGCGATTACCGTGAATATGAAGGAACAGGGTTGGGACTTTCCATTTGCAAGGAACTGGCGAAACTGCATGGTGGAGAAATCGGATTGCAAAGCCAATATGGAAAAGGAAGCACCTTCTGGTTTACCTTTAAGGCTGAATGTGCAGAAAATGGCAACACAGTGGCATTAAATCCCCGGGTAACCCCAAACACTAAAAGCAAAACTTTAAAAATACTTCTTGTTGAGGATAAAAAGGTCAATCAGAAAGTAATGAAACTATTACTTACCTCCTTTGGCCATAATGTTGAACTGGCTGAAAATGGAGCAGTAGCATTTGAAGTATACCAACCCGGGAAATATGATGTGATATTGATGGATATTCAAATGCCTGTTATGGATGGCATTACAGCTACCAAAAAACTCAGAGAAACCCATGAAAACCTGCCTCCAATCATCGGTCTGAGCGCCAATGCCTTTGAAGGAGATCGCGAAAAGTATCTAAAGATGGGCCTGGATGAATATTTAACCAAACCCCTGAAAAAGGAAGATTTTTTGCAAGCATTGGAAAGTGTCAAACAGTGAGTGTAATACTACATGAAATCCCAAAACGATTTCTACCTCTGTGAATTGCATTCTACTCCAGCCATGATACATGATGAATCTTGCATGAGCAGAGGTTCACTAAAAAAGTAAATAAATTCATCCATGCAAGTTCCCCCGCATTAGACGGGGCAGGCATCTAGCCAAATACTTAACACAATTATATTCTGATGAATTTGCGTTAATACTTCAATCTACATCTCCTTTTCGCTTTTCCCTTTCTCCCTGGGTTTCAGTTGACATGCGCATGCACCGGTGAGTCGTTCGTTTACATCTACAGTTACCGGTAGGCCATCGCGCTCCCATTCCACAAATCCTCCACTCATGCTGGCCACATGATGAAAACCTTTCTTCTGTAACTTTTCGGCATAAAGCCTGCTTTTCAGGCCCGATGAGTCGGCCAGCACATAATGACTTTGCGGATGAAGCTTTTCAGTTAGTGAGTCAAATTGGTCTTTGGGCATATTGAGAACATTTGCTGCATCAAAAGCTTTATAATCGGTGTAGTCCACATCTCGTAAATCGATGAGGAATGCTCCCTCATTGAGGAGCTTCAGGGTTTCGCGTGGCGATAATGAAAGGATGCCCTGGGTTTGAATGCCGTGATTTTTAAAAAGGTCGGTCATAATATACGTTTTTTGGTTTGTTCATGGGCTTGCATTCAGGCAAGTTTGAATTCCGTTTTCCTGCTATCAATACAAATATACTAAGGCAATCCGTAATGACGTAATATTACGTCAAAAAAAATCGCAAAAATTTATGTAAATCCATGCTGTTTGATGTAATATGCAGACTGATATGCTTGTATAGTTTTGTGATGTCTTTACTAGAGCGGACCATTTTGGACCTTCAACAATTATTAAAAAAAATGGCAAGGGTCCACACAGATAAGGAGGAAAAGATTTATGCAAAAACTAAGTTGCTTTCATTTATTCTCGCAGTAATCTTACATTAACCGTAATTGTACAAAAAAACGTATTGCAGAAACTACTCATTCAAATGTTCAATGAAATGTAAAGGTTGTTTAATAACAACCTGAGATGTGTCTATCTGCATAATTTTACAAAACACTTTCCCATGGGCGTTCTGAGGCTTTCGACGTTGGTTGTTATTGCGGTTGTATTTCCTTTCGCCTGTGATACAATATCCCAGGAGGAGGGAAAACACTTTTCAGAATATATATGCAGGTAATGAAACAAAATGATGGGGCTCATTGTCGGTTTATTATAAAGCAGAAACCTTAAAAGACCATCAGGCGATGGCCTTTTAAGGTTTCTTTAATTCCTCTGGTTGTAGAAGATTAGTCCTGGGCCGGGTTTAGTCTTTCAGATAGGTATCTTTCATGGAATCATAGGATGGAATGTTTCGATGGTGCCATTTCTCGATCACTACGCCGTTTTGCAGCAGCACAAGACCGGGGTTTGAGCGTATGATGGTTTTGAGTTCTCTTTCATCGCTCTGGAAAAACGTCCAATCTAAATCATGCTCCTGCTTGAAATGTTGGATATCACTGAACGTTGAGCTGGTCAGGGTGATTACATCTATTCCATCGTGGCGGGCAGCCATTGCCGTCTCTTTGATATTTCCTGTAAAGGCCTTTTGATGGGTCCTTTTCAAATCGTAGGCCACGACGAGAAGCTGATATCCCGGATTACTAATGATATCCCATGTGAGATCCTGGCCAAACTCATCCTCAATCACAAAGTTTTCGATGGGAGAGGGAATGTACTCCTGTATCAGTTTTTGTTCTCTGTCAACATACTCCCATTCTTCATCCGTTGGCAGGTTGTCCATGTCGAACTTGCGGGTTTCACCGGTTTCTGTATTTTCATATACAAAAAGGTGCTCCACGATCTCCTCCTGGACAGGTTCGAGTTGCTGGGTTATGTCATTGCCGGTTTTCCAGGGCCTGAAATCGATGATGGGCAAATTGAGCAGGCAGTGCATCGACAGCCAAAGGATAAGAATCGCCAGTCCACCAGCAAGATAACCATCTTTTTTCTGTGACCACAGGGGTTGAATTTTATCCCTTCTGATAAAAATAAGAATAGCGGCGGCCAGGATAACCACATTTTTGTAAAATGTATCCCAGTTGCTTATAATTACTGCATCGCCAAAACATCCGCAGTCAGGCACCGGGTTGGTGATGGCAATGTATAATGTAAGGGGGGTGAAAAAGGCCATAAAAAGTAAGCCCACCCATGCGCTCAGGCGCATTTTGAGACCCAGCAGGATGGTGAAACCCACCAAAAACTCCACTGTGTTAAGTAGGATGGCCAGGGGCAGGGCCAGGGGGAAGAGGCTTTCCATGCCAAATGCAAGGAAGTAGTCCTCAAATTTATAAGCGCTGCCCAGTGGATCGATAGCTTTGGTGAAACCAGCGAAAATAAAAACTCCGCCAAAAAGTATGCGGGAAATCCAGGTCAATACTTTTAAAATCATAAGTGAGATTTTTTTTAAAGTCAGTCAATGGGCCATGCCACAGTTTTTGCCGGGCTTGTTGTTTCAAATACATGATGATTCTGTCAGTCAGGGCAACAAGTATTGTCTTTGCCACCTCTTCTGCCTGTATCATCCGGTGACTAATTAGCGACCGCCGATACAGGCATAAGAGGTAGCAGTTTTTTAAAAAAGCAGCTACTGGCCTGGTTGTGGTGAAAACAAATCGTTACGTTATTCTCTTTCTTCCACCTGGCCTGTTATCCTGAAAATACTCCTGGAGTTGTTTTCATCATTGGAGGTAACGATAACCGTTCGGCTGATGCGGTGTGGCCTTGGAGCCAGGCGAAACTCGATTTTTATAACACCTTCATCTCCCGGCATGATGGGATCCTTGGGCCATTCATTCACCCTGGTGCCGCAGCATGCTCTTACATTGCTCAGAACCAGCGGCTCATCACCCGTGTTGGAAAACTTGATGTCCATTTTTGTTTCGGGCATATCATCCAGGTAGATGGTACCATAATCGTAACTTCTTTCTTCCCATGTAAATTCGGGACCTTTTTTCTCGCCTGCGATGGCGCTGATGCTCATGGCAATCAGTATAAACAGGATACTTAAACTTCTTGTAATCATAATTCTCGGTTTTTCTAATTAATAGCTATGGGGTATGGAGTCATTTAGTTGTTTATGATGATTGGTCAGCGGCAGTCCGTTACGCTTCCAGCCACTGATTCCGTCGTGAATGAAAATAATTTCACCTTTGTATATGCTCCTCAAGGTGTTCACAATCTTAAGGGTGCGCCTTATGGTGGTGCAGTATACAACGATCAGCGGCTCATCCAGGTGTTGCTGCAACAGCAGGTCCAAATCAGGGTCGTCGGCATCAATGTTTACAGCGTTTTTTAGGTGCCCCCCTGAGAACATTTCTGCAGTTCTTCCATCAATAATCAGGGTGTTGCCCTCATGGAGGAGTTGCTGGTGGTTGTCATAAAATTCCGTGGAGCTTATCCCCTTTATCTGCAGACTGTCAGATTCTTCATATCCCCAGGACAGGAAAACTATCAGTAACAGGGTTGTGGGTATAAAAGCATTTTTGAGCAATTGGGTTTTCAACATCAACTTTCCAGGTTTTTAGATGGATACTTTTTCCGGGTTCTCCTTTTCTTTCTCTGGCAACGAAGTGAAAAATGCCGTGCAAAACTTACCAGCTTTTTCCCAGTTTTTTCGGTTGATGCAGTATTTGATGTAAGGTGTTTCTGTTTCACCTTGTATCAATCCTGCATGCTTTAGCTCTTTCAAATGCTGGGATAAAGTGGAACGGCCTATTTTCAGTTCCCGTGCAATGTCACCGCTGTAGCAGCAGGTGTTCATTCCCGAAAGCTTTTTCATGATATGGACCCTGACTGGGTGACTCATGGCCTTGGCAAACTGCGAGATGTTGATAACTTCGTCGCTATATTTATATTTGGCACACATTGTTGAAAAAATTGGTGAAAAGCCAGTTCTTTGTTTCGCAAAATTACGAAATGAATTCAAACGGAGAACCGTAATTTTACGGATTAACATTTTTCTTACAAGCAAGCGTCCACTCCAAAAAGTCAATTATCCACAAATTACACAAATTCAGACCAACTTTAGCCACCGAAATTCAGGCAATAAAAAACAGCATCTGCCAGGGGGAAATATTTTTACCTGAGGTTTTCCCTGATACTATTTCTTGCCATATATTCTGGAAGTGAGCAGAAAGTTTTGAACAAGGAGCACCTGCCAGGGGTTAAAAAGTAAGATTTTTCTTTGCACTTCTTTACCTTTGTAATAATTCAATCCTCAAAACGTGGAAGTAAATCCAACTCATGAATCCAATCCTCTAAGCCTTATACCAATCCTTTTCTCATGATACGAAAACTTTTCAGAACTTTATTATTTTTCTTTTTACCTGGAGTGATGTTAGCTCCTGCGCTGATAGCCCAGGATATCGCCATCAACGAAATTATGGCTGCCAACTCCACCCTGGTAGCCGATGAAGAGGGGGATTATGAAGACTGGATCGAGCTATATAACTATGGCGACGAGCCCATTAACCTGGAAGGGTATGGGTTGTCGGATGATTATGACAATCCTTTCCGGTGGGTTTTCCCATCGGTGGTCGTTCAGCCTGGCGAGTTTTTGCTGGTATGGGCATCAGGCAAGGACAGAAGTCTTATTGATGACTCATTGAATGGAGTAATGCGGGAGGTTTATCATGATATTCCCGGTTATACTATCGACGACCTGGTGAACCATCCCAGTTACCCTGATAATCCTTCAAAAAGACATATTGTTAGCTATGGATTTGATGCTCCGGTAAACGTTGGCGATCAATACGGTCAGCGCATGCATGCTTGGGTAGAAGCTCCCCAGACGGGGGAGTATGTTTTTTGGATTGCCAGTGATGATAACGGATTGTTGTATTTAAGCACGGATGAAGACCCTGAGAATATTTCATCCATTGCCAGTGTACCTGGCTGGACCCATCATATGGAGTTTGACAAATACTATCAACAGCAATCGGGCCCGGTTCATCTTGAGGAGGGTCAGCGATATTACATAAAAGCCCTGATGAAAGAGGACTGGGGTGGTGATAATCTTACCGTGCGGTGGCAGCTTCCTACTCAAACCATTGAAGAGCCAATTCCTCATGAAAGGCTGTTTTGGGTTGGTGGCGAACTGCACACAAACTTCTCCATCAGTAGCCAGGGAGAAGAGGTGTTGCTGACACGCCCTGACAGTATCGTGGTGGATGAACATCCCCCAATGCAGATTCCTTTGGGCGTTTCCAGGGGGAGATTTCCCGATGGAACCGGTGATTGGTACTATTTTGATCAGCCCACACCCGGTGAGAGCAATACTACCCC
>SLQX01000246.1 GCA_007131245.1 Bacteroidales bacterium | reverse complement strand
TACCCATTTTTATTACTAACTTTGCTTAAAAATGGGTGGTCTTTTTTTACAGGCCCGTCAAAACTACCCTACCCATTTTTATTACTAACTTTGCTTTCCCTTTTCAAACAATCGTCAGCTAAAAATCACCCATGCCCATCAGGATGTTCATAAGTAATTCAAAATTTGTTTCCCCTTTAATTCGTTTGAGTAAACCGATTATTACCTTATCGGTCGCTTTTTCGGCGCTCACCGGCTTTATTCTTTATAAGGGCAGTTTTACCCATAGTTGGATCAGCATGTACCTGGGGGTATTGCTGATTGCAGCGGGTTCTTCAGCCATCAACCAGATACAGGAGGCCGCTTCAGATAAACTTATGGCTCGCACTCGTCACAGGCCTTTACCTGCCGGACATATCTCTAAAAGGGCTGCCTGGGTATGGGCATTGCTGCTGGCTTTAACAGGGGCAGTTTTACTCTGGTGGATGACCAATCCTACAGCCACATTGCTGGCTGTCTTTACCCTGGCCTGGTATAACGGAGTTTACACCCCCCTGAAACGGATTACCCCCTGGGCTATTATTCCAGGAGCCATTGTGGGAGCCATCCCTCCAGCCATTGGATGGACAGCAGCGGGAGGAGCACTCCACCACCCTCATATTATTTTTGTAGCATTCTTCTTCTTTATCGGGCAGATACCCCATTTCTGGCTTATCCTGCTTAGGCACGGTCTGGATTATGAAAAGGCCGGTTTCCCATCCATCAGCCGTACTTTTAGCAAACATCAAATCTCACGCCTTACATTTGTGTGGACAAGCGCTACTGCTTTTACCGCTATCCTGCTTCCTGTTTTTGGGATTATCACTTCAAAGGGGGTGTCCGGTGCAGTATTTTTGCTTTCCATCACCCTGACTGGTTCGTTCCATATCTGGCCAGGCATCAAAAACCCCTCCCGGGTTAACAGGGCATTTTTAATTATGAACTTTTACTTTCTACTGATGATGCTCCTTATGATCGCTGATGCCTTGCTAAGAAGTTAATCACTCAACCCGCGATATTCATTCGGGAACATCTCCCAACTAAAATTCATTTCTTAACAAACAGGTAGTTTACAAAAGCTAACAGCACTGCATAAAAATTCAATTTGTCGTAAAATCAGTCTGTGGAAAATGATAGAATTTTTGTACATTTGTTGGATCCGGGTTACAACTCAAGATCGTGAAAATGAATCCTGGAGTAAATGAACAACCCAACTGGTTAACAAATATATAAAACCGATTATCTTTCCCAGGTATCGCGTTATAACCAGAAAATACAACATAATTTTTAATTGAACCGGGTTCCAACCCAAACATCCAAAGTCATGATTTTTTTTATTTTTAGCTTTTTCGCATCAATAATAGGTGGAATATCATCAGGCAGTTTTTTCAACCTGTCATTGCATTTAAACTTGTCTGTAGACAGCCCCTTTTCGAGCATCATAGCTTTCTGGCCATTTATTGTAGCCCTCGTGCTCTTGTTACTTACCATCATGTGGTATCAACATGTAAAAAGCGTTCAACGCCGCAGGAAACAACCCTCCAACCGCCGTCGCCCGGGAACTCAATCGATGGTGTTTATGGGTATTGTTACCGTATTTGCCCTGGTTCTGCTTGCCGCACCCTATTACCTGGAATCCTATGCTGATCCGGAAGAGGAAGAAACAGAGCAAATTTCAGAAGAGAATCGTGTTGAGGTAAATCTTACCGTTCACGGGATGGACTGCGGCGGATGTGAGGCCCTCGTTAACAGGAGAGTAGGCAACCTGGAAGGCGTGGAAAATGTGATGGCCTCCCATATGCGCGAAGAAGTGATGGTGGTATACGACCGCAGTAAGGTGAGCATGAGTCTTATCACCCAAACCATTGAAGATTCAGGTTATACGGTAACTTCAGAATAATTTCCTTTTCATACCTCTTATGTACAACCTCTTGTTTAAACAAGTTACACCCTACAATACTTGTTTAAACCCGGTTTCCTGGTTATTTCCATAAGATTTTTACGGTATGCATGAAAAGAATTGTGGCATTACAGGCATGCTTGCGAACTTTTTGTAATATTTAAGGAATCCCTTTTTTCACTCTGCGGTTTGTAATATGCCAATAATGAGTATTTTTGCACCCAATATTAAGTAATCATTAACTCTGTTGTTTAAACCATCACCGCGGCTTAATACAAAATAAACCATTCGTTTGTGAAAATCAATAAAATTACAACCCTAATCCTTGTAGCATTACTTTTTTTGGCTACTTACCTGGCTTTTCAACACGTAACACTTACACACAATATCAATAGCCAGGGTATTATATACCCCGAACGTGAATGGGTACTGGCCAGGGGATCGGATGGTAACTTAATCAGTAGCCTGAAAAACCATTTCAACAACAGCATCTCCCACTACACAGTTACGGAGTTTCAAAGAGGAGATTTGGCCCAATTTACCGTTTTGGATGGAATTTTTGATAAGGGATTTGTTAAGCGTGGTGATACAATTGGGTTTATTCAATCCAGTGCCGAGGACCGAAAGCTTATTGAACTTTACGGTCATCTTGAAGAGCAAAAAAGCATGTTGGCTTTGTATGCCAGTGGTGAAAAACCTGAACAAATAAGGGTGGCCGAGCAACGCCTGGAGCTTGCACGTCAGGAGTATGAAAGCCAGAAAAGAATCACGGAGCGCAACAGGGTTTTATTTGAAAGAAACCATATCGCTGAGGAAGAATACGAGATATCAGAAAATGCTTATCAGGCCAGCCATCAGAATTACCTGATTGCTCAAAGCCAGCTCCAGGCACTTACCTCTGGTGCCAAAAGCGAACAATTGCAATATATCAGAACAAGTATCGAAAACACAAAGAGACAGATAGAGCACCTGGAAACCTTGCTCCAGTCCTTTTACATTACCGCACCTTTTTCGGGTAAAATCATCAGGAAGCAGGGAGCAAGTGATGATTATGAGGCCATATTCCGTATGGCCGACACCACTGCCTTTATGCTGGCGACCCCCATTGAGCTATACCAGTACGCCTATTTATCCAAAGGACAAAAAATCAGGGTAAACTCACCCTTAAATGGGGAAACCTTTACTGCAAATGTTTCAGGCTTTGACAACAGCATTCAAATGATTGACCGCAGACAAAAGATTTTTGTCAATGCGCTGATTGACCCACAGGCACATACAGAAATCATGCCCAATATGTTGGTAACGTTAAGCATACAATCTGAACCCATCACACTCACAGAATACATAAGGCGGTTTTTCAACGAAGTGTACAACAATTAACAACATGCTCCGATACGAAAGAAAATACCTTGTTCCCTACCATTTGCTTGAAACCCTTCGCCAAAGGGTAAAGCCTTTCGTACATCCGGATGAATATGCCGTCAAAAGCCATTTTGACCTCCCCCAATACACGGTTAGAAGCATTTATTATGATACCCGCAACCTGGAGTGCCACGAAGAAAAAAAAGAAGGGGTAGAATTGCGAAAAAAATTCCGTATCCGCTCCTACAATCAATTCACACCACACAGTGAAGCAGTTTTTGAAATAAAAAGGAAAATCGAGAACAGGATCCAGAAACACAGAGCTTTTTGCAAGTATAGAAATGTAGATGCACTGCTAAAAACAGGCGATCTGCATCGCTATATTGACATTAGCCAAAAGCCCAAAGGAATAGAAGATGGGGCTAGATTTTTTTTCCACCTAAAAAAAAGAAACCTCATCCCCACTGTTCTGGTGGTTTATGAAAGAGAGGCATACCACGGTTTCTTTGACCAGGGAGTAAGAATTACCTTTGACAAAAATATCCGGAGCAGCAACTACCCAGAACTCAGAGAAATGTTTAACAACAACAATCTTAAGCATCTCTTTGTGAACCATTTTATACTTGAAATAAAGTACTTTACCGATCAAATGCCTGTTTGGGCCAAATCCCTGGTCCAGGAGTTCAGGCTCCGCCACGAAGCTTTATCAAAGTATGCCATAGGATATGATGTAAATGTATTAAAATACTTAACTTAATAATTGCCCGATGATAGAAGATTTTCAGGATATATTTGTTTTTACCATTACAGCCAAGGATGTTATCGCTAATATTTTAGTCGCTACGATTTGTGGTCTTTTTATTGCCTTCTTGTATAAACACACCTACAAAGGACTGAATTACTCTTCGGCTTTTACCATCTCATTGATCATGCTTACCATGATTACTGCTGTGGTAATAATGGTCATCGGCAACAACCTGGCCCGTGCTTTTGGTATGGTGGGGGCCATGTCAATCATCCGGTTCCGTACAGCGGTAAAAGACTCCTCCGATATTATGTTTATCTTTTTCGCCCTCACTATTGGCCTGGCTGCTGGTGTAAAACTCTACTCCATAGCAATTTTCGGAACTTTCTTTATCAGTTTGGTATATCTGATAGTCACACAACTCAATTTTGCCTTACCCCAAAAAAGGGAATTTCTGTTGCAAATCATCGCTGCTGGCAACCAGTTATCAGAAAACCCCTTTGCCGAAATCATGACCAGACATTGCCGAAGATTTAAACTGGTTAATGTAAAAACCCTCGGTGAAGAGGGTGATGAATTAATGGAATTTTCCTACTATGTGAATCTCAAAAGTGAACTGAAAGGCACCCGATTGGTTTCCCAGATTAAGGAGATGGAAGGGGTAAAACAAACCAACCTGTTTTTTGACGAAACCTCCTGATCAGAAATCACCCTGCAAATAACTTCTTAACTCTTCATAGGTTGTTTCCTGGTAATCGCGCGGAACACGAAAGTTCCTCCCCCAAACAATCCACCTGCTCCTGATGGACTGTACTTCGTACCTGATATTCAGGGGGCCTACCCGCATTTCATATTCCAGCATCAGTCCCGGAATTTCGTGATAGGGCGTATCAAAGTTGAAAGCATCACCTGGAATCTCATCGGTATAATAAATCACTGATTCATACTCATTGCCCATGTCGTCCTCTGTCCTGGCAATAACCTTTCTGCAGGTATAGCCTTCAATCTCTTTGGTTTCGTTGGTATATTCCAGCTCCACCTGTGGCATCTCCCTCAGGTCGGCCTGAATTTGGGAATAATCTTTCCGGATAACATATTTTTCCCTGAGAATTTCCAGCAGTGTGGCTACTTCTTTGTTTTCCCCATCTGCAATTTTCACCTGGTCTATGCTGATATTTTCCCCAGTGAGCTCAGTCCTCACCAGGTTGTTTTTGGTAACAATTTCAGCTTTTCCGGGCAACTCCTCCAGCTCGGCAAGGTCGATCATACTCCCCGGGTAGCTTATGTGGTAAGTAATACGCCCCCTGAAAGGACTTTGAGCCTGGTTCGTTTCAGACCATAACAAAACAAACACTAACAGGCTTGCAGCAAAAATGGATTTTCGGGAAAACATAAATATACTTTTTTATTTCTTTTAATGCTATACGTATAACAAAACCACAGGTTTCAATAGCCCAGGGTTTTAAGCATGGACTTGTAGCTTTGCTCCTTGGCAAATAGCTTGGTTGAATAGTCACCTTCTTCATCCTTATCGATGATAACCATTTTGGGTGCAGGAATCAGGCAATGCTGAATTCCCCCAAAACCACCCAGGCTTTCCTGGTAGGCCCCTGTATGAAACATCCCAATGTATTGTGTTTGATCGGGGTTCACTTTGGGCAAAAACACAGCATTGGCATGCGACTCAGCATTGTAGTAATCCTGGCTGTCGCAGGTAAGCCCCCCGATATTCACACGCTGATACTCGCTATCCCAGTTGTTGACTGCCAAGAGTATAAATCGCTGCTTGAGTGCCCAGGTGTCGGGCAGAGTGGTCATAAAGCTGCTGTCAATCATATTCCACAGCTCCCGATCATTCTGTTGCTTCTGATCCAATATGGAGTAGAGAACCGCACCGCTTTCTCCCACTGTAAAACCGCCAAATTCAGTAAAAATATCGGGATCAGGAACCTGGTTTTGCTTGCATATCATTTTTATCTGCCCCACGATTTCTTCGGTCATATATTCATAATCATACTCAAAACCCAGGGAGTTCTTCACAGGAAAACCACCTCCAATATTCAGGGCGTTGAGCTCGGGACAAAGCTTTTTCAGCTCGCAGTAAATATTCACACACTTGTGCAGTTCGTTCCAGTAGTATGCTGTATCGCGTATACCCGTATTGATAAAGAAATGCAACATCTTTAACTCAAACCTGGGATTGTTTTTAATCTTTTCCTGGTAAAAAGGTATCACATCGTTGTAGCGGATTCCAAGCCTGGAGGTATAAAACTCAAACATAGGCTCCTCCTCCGAGGCAATGCGAATTCCTAATTTGCATTTTTTACCATCTTCTAACAGGTCATCATACACATCAAACTCACGCTTGTTGTCGATCACGGGTATGGTATTTTCAAATCCACCATTGATCAATTCTGCAATTTTTTCCATGTACAAAGCACGCTTAAAACCATTGCATACAATAAAATTATCCTTATCAATCAACCCGGTTTCAAATAGCTCTTCCACAATATAGATGTCAAAAGCTGATGAGGTTTCAATGTGGATATCATTTTTCAGGGCCTCTTCAAGGACATGCAAAAAATGGGAACTTTTGGTACAGTAGCAATAATGGTAGTCTCCCTCATAATCCACTTTGGCCATGGCCACATGAAAGAGTCGCTTAGCTTTCTGAATCTGCTGACTGATTTTGGGCAGATAACTGATTTTCAATGGAGTGCCATATTGCTTGATGATATCCATCAGGCAGATATCATGGAAATAAAGCTCATTATCGATCACTTTGAACTCCTCCTGCGGAAATTCAAAGGTTTGCTCAATAAGGTCTATATACTTGTTTTTCACAGCTGTTTTGTTTGATTCCTGAAACTGGCCAGGAGATGAATCTCTGTAACAACACCAATAAAACTTTTTCCACTATTTACAATACCATCCCCTCCTCCTTGATCGACATGAACCCAAAACGGGCATCATGTTACATTACCTTTGTAAAAGTAAATAATTTAGATTACCTGAAAAAGCGTATTCCAACTGAATTGATTAATTGCTTGAAAAATCATTCACAATCGTTATACCTTACTCAATCAATTGATACCTGCATCGAGTGTGCATTATTTCACTTTCGCATTTACGTATATTCAAAATTATTGGGGTGATTTAACATCGTTAGTTTGGGGATGACATGGGGGTTGAACCAATCCCTCGAAACAGAATACCTCTACGACGCCAATGGAAACATGATCACCGATTATAACAAAGATCGGGAAGTCTCTTATAATTTCTTAAATTTGCCAAAAATCGTTACCAACACCTCAACCAAGCAAGTGATTCGCTATCAATATACAGCCACCGGAGAAAAGCTCAGCCAAAAGCTTTACAGCATACAGGGCAGGGGTACCCGGCGCGACTATGCCGGACCTTTTGTGTATGTAAACAACCAACTGGCATGGATCAACCTGCCCAGGGGGCGTTG
>SLQX01000227.1 GCA_007131245.1 Bacteroidales bacterium | reverse complement strand
CCTCCCGGGCCCTTACCACGTATGTGCCAAATTTATTGATAGATTGAGGTGTAAGGCCCAAATGGCCCATTACGGGAATTCCAGCCGAAAGAATCCGGTCTATGGAGTCCTGGATTTCCTTTCCCCCCTCAAGTTTTACAGCATTGGCATTGGATTCTTTCATAATACGTATGGCCGAGCTAAGGGCTTCACGGCTGTTGCCCTGATAGGTGCCAAAAGGCAGATCTACCACTACCAGTGCTCGCTCCACAGCGCGGGTTACTGAACTGGCATGATAAATCATTTCGTTCAGCGTAATAGGAAGGGTGGTTTTGTGCCCGGCCATTACGTTGCTGGCGCTATCACCCACAAGGATTACATCGATGCCAGCATAGTCAATTATTTTGGCCATGGAATAATCATAGGCGGTGAGCATGGCAATCTTATCGCCTTTTAGCTTCATTTCCTGTAATACATGGGTGGTTACTTTGGGAAATTTGGGTGCCTTCATTGCTAATTCTTTTAAATCAAAAAAGTAGTTTATCTTCTTTTAAGCTAATTGTTAACCCCGGGTTTGTGGCAATGTTTGTGATTCATGATGCTAATAGCGTACAAATGCCTCCGAATTGCAGCAATAAAATTATTAGTTGGGTTGCCCAAAAGATGTTTGCGGTTCTTTAGGTTCCTAAAGGGGTAAAGACAGAGCAGATCGCTCAGGCGCACCTACAGGCAAAACCCCTGCTTGCTGCAAGTGTGCAAACGTACGGTTTTTTTTATAAAGTGGTTCCCCTTTTGTATTAAAAGGGCCAAAAATTATTGTCGTACCATACCTTTTCCGTGAGTTGTTTGTTCAGGTCAAGCAATAGCTGGTGATGCCCTTTTTCCCAGTCTGCCAGCCACTGATACAGTTCTTTTTCATTGGAATCGGTGGCTTCCCGGGCCCGTTGTTCATATACCTCAATGGACTTGTTTTCCATGTCGATGGCGGCGGAAATTGCAGCCGACTCAAATCCTGCTCCTGAAATATCTTTTTTTATCTTTTCGGTGAGGATACTGTTGGCAACGGCATCGCCTTCGGCAACCTGCTCCAGTTGGTTTTTGTCAAATGTTTTGTTTTTTTGATAATGGACAAATTGCTGGGTGAGAAAATCAATATGTGTTTGCTCTTCATCTGCCATGGTTTGAAAAATTTTCTTCACATCCTCGCTCTGGGTTTGTGCGGCAACCATTTCATAAAGACTTTTACCGCGATTTTCCATGATGATAGCTTGTTTTAAAATGTCTGTTACTTTGTTTTCCATGATGAATATTTTTGAGGTTTATAGAAAAATTTGCTTTTTCAAACCTACATGTTTTTTTTTAATTCAGGAAAAAGTTTTAAGAAAACTTCATCTCCACCCCAATGCATTTATAAAGCTGGATTTTTATGACTACAGGCAGTTATTGCACCTCCTTGCCAATGTTCAGTGCACTTCTGAGTCCTACATCTATGCTTGTTTTATGGGAATGCAACTTGCGTAATTATCTGTTTAAGAGGTGTTTGTACAGACCAGCACACTTGCTTGCTTTTGAGCACCTTGCTCATGTAAGTTTCATTGTATATTATCATGGAAAAGGATAATTTTGTGTAAGGAAAGTTGTACTTTTCAATAGTTATATTATTCCACGTTTTCCAATTTTTTTAATGACAAATTTATGCTTCTTCCATCTATTCCACAGCAACTTATCCAGCTATTTCAAAAACATTACCCCCATGAGGTGAAAGATATAAAAGCGCTGCCTTTGTCAGGATCCGACCGGTTATATTTCAGGCTGTTTTACCAAAACGAAACAATGTTGGGGGCCTACAACCCTGTGGAGGAAGAAAACAGGGCATTTTTGCATTTTAGCAAACAGTTTCGGGAAAGTGGCCTGAATGTACCTGAAATTTATGCTGAAGACCTTGAAAGCAATATGTATCTCCTGGAGGATCTGGGAGATGTAACTTTGTTTTCACTGCTGCCCCACCGACGCGATCAGGTGTTGTTTGGTGATGATATCATGGGTTTATATAAAAAAGTACTGAATCAACTCCCCCTGTTCCAGGTAATGGGAACCCAAAAACTGGACTTTTCCCTTTGCTTTCCCCGTCATAGCTTCGACCGTAACTCCATGATGTGGGATTTGAACTATTTTAAGTACTATTTTTTAAAGCTTGCGGGCATTCAGTTCAATGAGCAAAGGCTGGAAGATGATTTTCATGCCTTTTGTGATTTTCTGCAAGAAGCTGATGCAGCCTATTTTTTATACCGTGATTTTCAGTCACGCAACATCATGATCCGTGATGGAGAACCCTGGTTTATCGACTACCAGGGGGGAAGGAAAGGGCCATTGCAGTATGATATAGCCTCCCTGCTGTATGATGCCAAAGCCAATATTCATCCCCAACAGCGCGATGAACTGCTTGAGTATTATATTCACTCCTTAAAGAAACATATCCAGTTTGATGAGAATAAGTTTCGTGAGTATTTTTATGGATTTGTGCTCATACGTATTTTGCAGGCTTTGGGGGCTTATGGTTTCCGTGGTTTTTATGAGAAAAAAGCTTTGTTTCTGCAAAGTATTTTCTATGCCCGACGTAACCTGAACTGGCTCCTGGAAAATGAAAAGATTCCTGCCAGTGTGCCTTACCTGGCTACCCTGATGGAAAAGATTGTGACATCTTCTAAACTAAAAAAGTACGATCAACCTATGGGTAAGTTGAAAGTGAATATCAGAAGCTTTTCTTATCACCATGGGTTGCCGACTGATGAGTCAGGTAATGGGGGTGGTTTTGTGTTTGACTGCCGTAGTTTGCCTAATCCTGGCCGGGAAGAGGCTTATAAAAGGCTTACCGGGAAGGATAGTGAGGTTGTGGCATACCTGGAAAGAGAGCCTTCTGTCAAGTTTTTTATAGATACCACTGTATCTCTTGTGGAAAAGTCTGTGCAAGCATACCAGGAGAGAGGGTTTACGCATTTGATGGTCAACTATGGGTGCACAGGCGGACAGCATCGTTCGGTCTATAGTGCTGAAAAACTTACCGATTATTTACAGGCCAACTATGACATCGATATTGAGTTGAAACATTGTGAAGAGGTTTATTGGCCGGAATAAATTAACAGAAATATGGGTAAAAAAATGTGCAAAAGGAGCAAAGTAAAAAAATCAAAGAAAGGTTCCTTTCATTGCAAAAAATGCGGCCTGTCAGCGGCTAAGGAAAAAGATGTATGTAAGTCCCAGAAATAGTTTGTGATTGATATTGATGTTAATGCCACTTTCTGGGTTTGGCATGCTGTTTAGAACAAAGTAAAACCTGGCCTGGCGAGGAATCCCTGTCACAGCGATAAAATAAAGCCGATTGTTTATGAAGAAAGCCATGATATTTGCAGCCGGACTGGGGAGCCGGCTTTCTCCCTTAACGGACGACAGACCCAAAGCATTGATAATGCTGCAGGGAAAAACCCTTTTGCAAAGGGCTGTAGAAAAATTGGCTGCTGCAGGAGTGAAGTTGTTGGTTATCAATGTACACCACTTTTCTTCTCTTATGTACCAGGCCATTGAGCAGCTGAAGTATCCTGGCCTGCAAATCGCTGTATCCGATGAATCCGGCCAGCTGCTGGAAACCGGAGGAGGACTTGTCAAGGCCGCAGGTTTATTGGCCGGTGAGGAACCCTTTTTTCTTTATAATGTGGATGTGATCTCAGGGATTGATCTGAATAGCATGTATGCTTACCATCAGCAAAATGGGGCTTTGGCTACCCTGGCTGTGAGCAGGCGCACATCCACCCGCTATTTTTTATGGGAACAAAAGCGGCTATGTGGCTGGCAAAATGAGGTGTCAGGCGATAAAGTCATTTGCTTTCCTGTTTCCAGTACCCCGCAAAAGCTGGCATTTAGTGGTATCCATGTGGTGAGTCCGCAAGTTTTAGAGCTTATTACCGAAAAGGGGAGGTTTTCTATCAATAAACTGTACCTGCGACTTGCAGCCAAATTTCCTGTTATGGCCTATGAGCATGATGCCACTTTCTGGGCCGATGTGGGCACACCTGAGAAACTGTCCAAGGCGGAAAAAATGCTTAAAGAGAACCCGGACAAATTTTAAAATCGTAGTATGCAAAGTTTTCTTGATCAAATTGCAGAAAAAGTATTAAAACTTCCACCCGAAATGCTGGACAAGGTGTGTGTGGTTACACCTAACCGCAGGGCGGGGCTGTTCCTGAAAAAATATATGTCACAAAGAATCAGCCAGGCCATGTGGGCTCCTGATGTACTGAGTATGGAGGATTTTGTGGGGCAGATAACAGGCATTACCATTCAGGAGCCGATTGCACTATTGCTGGATTTTTACAGGGTATATGTTCGTATTGAAAAACAGGGTGCAGAGCCCCTTGAAGAGTTTTTGAAGTGGGCTCCCATGCTTCTGAGGGATTTTAATGATATTGATGCTTATCTTTCTGAACCCCAGCACCTCTTTGACAATGTGTTGGATGTGAAAAAGGTGGAGTCATGGAACCCTGATGGGAGTCCGCTGACAGATTTTCAGAAAAAATATCTTACCTTCTTCGAACGTTTTAAAAACTATCATAAAGAATTTCGCAAGGATCTTCTTAAGCGACAGACCGCCTACCAGGGTTTGGCATACCGGGTTGCTACAGAAAAGATGGAAAGCGAAACCCTCCCATCCAACTGGGCGAAAGTTTTTTTTGTGGGATTTAATGCACTGAATCAGGCGGAAGAAACCATCATTAAACAATGGACAAAAAAAGGGATTGCAGAAGTTTTATGGGATGCAGACAAATACTATCTCAACAATCCCAACCATGAAGCCGGACTATTTCTAAGAAAATACAAAAATCATTGGAATTTGCCTGCCTTTGACTTTGTAGGTGATCATTTTAGTTCGGGATCTAAGAAAATAGCTGTTTATGGGGTGGCCAAAAATGTGAATCAGGCCAAGCTGGCTGCAAGTATTCTGAAGAGCCTTCCCGATGAAAGCTTTGAGGAGCACCAGACGGCCCTTGTGTTGGCAAACGAGGAACTATTGCTGCCTGTCCTCAACTCAATCCCTGAAAATGTAGACAGGCTCAATGTCACCATGGGTTTTCCTTTGCGCAAAACCAATACCTATGGTCTGTTTGATGCAGTTTTTCAGCTTCATATTACCACCCACCGAATGAAGTCCGCCGCTCCCGGGCTCAATTCCGCTTTTTATTATAAAGATGTGATAAGGTTTTTCCGACATCCCGCCATTGCATTTTTGTGGCCTTCAGAGAGTGTTGACAGACCTGCAGATAAGTTGGTTAGGAATATTATCGAGACTAACAGCACCTTTTTAAGCTTTGGTAGGATGGCTCATTTGTCAGGCGATGAAGAGCATTTTCGTGAAAGGTTTGCCTATCTCTTTGAAAGCTTTGTTTTTGATCCTCAGCAGATTATTTATGCCCTTAAGTTGTTTGCCGGGCAGTTGGATGGTGCTTACCGGGCCAGGGCTGCAGAGCAGGGGGTGGAAATGGAAAAGGCGCCCTGGTTTGCGGACTTTGAAGCATTGTATTCCATCAATATTATTTTACGAAAGTTGGAGCAGTTTTTCGGACAAAATGAGGCTGTGAATGAGCTTCGTTTGTTGTTTATGCTTTTCCAGGCTGTCGCCCGTGAGGGTAAACTTGTGATGGCCGGAGAACCTCTGGCCGGTTTACAAATTATGGGAATGTTGGAAACCCAGAACCTGGATTTTAAAAATGTGATTGTCCTGTCTGTTAACGAAGACATTTTACCGGCATCTAAAGGGAGCCAGTCTTTGATCCCTTTTGATGTGAAGGCAGGATTTGGAATCCCTGTTTATAAAGATAAGGATGCTGTTTACGCCTATCATTTTTACAGGCTTTTACAGCGGGCTGAGAATGTTACCCTGATCTACAACACGCAAACTCAGGATATTGGTACCAGCGAAAAGAGCCGGTATATCACTCAATTGCAGCTGGAAATGCCTGCCTGGAACCCTACCGTTTCCATACAGGAAAAGGTTATTGCTTTGCCGCCTGCTGTGGATGATTTTGAACATGAAATCGTCATTCCAAAAACGGAGGATGTGATGGAGAAGCTTTGGGCAGTTAATCAAAAAGGATTCTCTCCCTCCACACTGAGTCATTATATTCAATGTTCTCTTTTGTTTTATTTCAGGCATATTGCCGGTATTGAGGAGGCGACAGAGCTTGAAGAGACCATCCATGCCAATACCCTGGGAACAGTGGTGCATGAGGTTTTACAGCAACTGTATTCAGATTTTAAACTGGAAAATACCCTGTTGCAACCCAGTTATTCAGATCATATGCTCAAGAGGGTTGATAAGGTTATACACAAAGTTTTTGCGGAAAGGTATAAGGGTGGAGATATAAGCACTGGTAAAAATTTGTTGTTGGTGAAAGTTGCTTCACGATATGTAAGAAATTTTTTGCAATACGAAAAACAGCAACTTTTGGAGTTGCAAAAACAAAACCGCCAGCTTACCTATTTTCGTGCCGAAGAATATCTTTCGGCTACCCTGCCCGTTGAAATAAATGGGCAGAAGGTCGATATACGATTTGGAGGCTATGCAGACCGGGTGGATAAGCTTGATGATACCCTAAGAATTATCGACTATAAATCGGGTAAGGTGCTAAAAGAGGAGCTGCGATTTAAAGAATGGGCTGAAGTTGTGGAGAAGAAAGGATTGCAAAAAAGTTTTCAACTGCTTTTGTATGCATTTCTGTACAGGCAAACCCATCATCTTGATAAATCCCCGATACCGGGTATTTACTCTTTTAGAAATATTAGCAATGGTCTATTTACGCTTACTCACCCCACGGGTAAGGATGTGGTAGATAATGAGGCAGAAAAAGAGTTTAAGCAAGTTCTTGCATCATTGATGCAGGATATTTTCGACAAAGAAAAACCTTTTACCCGCACCAGGGAAGAAGAAAATTGCAAAAATTGCGAATTCCAGGTGGTTTGTAACAGGCAATAGCTGAAGATTTACGAAGTGTTTTTTACCTGCTGTCCAGGATATTTGTTATCCTGATAGTTATTATTTGGTGAATTAACCAAAAAAAGGGAGGCCAGTGGCCTCCCTTTTTTTAATATTCAAATGAAATTCAGCATGTTACTGAACCTGTAGTTTGCGGGTGAATACGCCCTCATCGGTGGTTATATTCACAATATAGATACCGGTTTCAAAGTTGTCTCTGATTTGAACCTGGGTATCGTTGATGATATCGTTGAATACCACCTTACCTGTGATGTCACTGATAACCACACTGCGGATGATTTCATCAGCCACAATGGTGAAGTTATCGCGTGCAGGGTTGGGGAATATATTCAGTACTGAGAGATCGTACTGGTCAACGTAGGTGCCATCATCGCCCCAAATATCGTCAACCACCATGTCGCTGGTTACTTCAACCACGCGGTCGTCGCCGGCATCCCATTCGCCGCCATCCCAGCCGTCGTTGAGGAAGTACTTGTATTCATACGTACCAGCCTCAAGGGTCATGGTGATGGTCCAGATCATG